>JBDSVQ010000040.1:0-3880 GCA_039927135.1 Fimbriimonadales bacterium
TTATCGCGCGGAAGGAAAACAAACCGGTTCTGCACCTGCAGATGTTCGGCAAGCTGGATGATGCTCTGTGCTGAACGAATGCGCGCACGCTGAGGGCCGTGTTGCTCTCCGACGAAAAATTTGTTGAGTTCGCTGACCTGGTCGTCCTTTCTTGGGAGAACGTTCGGGAGCCCGTGATCACCGAGCACAACGGTGAGAAGCGGACTCTGGGTGGAAACACCGTGATGTACATCGTTTCGCCCGACGGGGTGGTCGCCGACGCTTTCCCGGGTGTTTACTTACCCGGCGACGTTATTGGCTCCTTCGAGGCGGCCGTAGGCGTTGCCATGCAGCCGTCGGAAATGCGCGACAAGTATCACAAGCAGCGGGCCTCGAAGGCGATCTTTGCGCGAGTAAATCTGAGCAAGATGCGGATCGAGAGCCCCATCTTAGATGCCAAGGGCGCGGGTGAACGCTATGAAAGCCTGACCGACACCGGGGTCACGGACCTGAGCCATCTTGCCATTACTCGCGACCAAGTTCGTCAGGTGCTTCGGATGCCGGAAGGACTCACCGACGAGCAAGAAATGGCCTTTGCGATCAAGGTGGATTCTGAGAACAATATGCGGGTGCTTCGACCCATCGTCCACGATTTCCTTATCGGTCTGGCAAAGACGCCGGCGCAGATCCGTGACGTGATGTTCAAGGAGTTCCTCGGAATCCAAATCGACGATCCGAATCTTGGAATAAATTAACTGGTCAGAATGACTGGTCATTCTGGTACAATGCTGATATGACGATGTCGGCAACAGACTTCAAGGCAAAGTGCTTGCAGATCCTCGAAAGGGTTCGCACCACGGGCGAGCACATCTATATCACTAAGCACGGCAAGGTAATCGCCGAGCTCGGTCCTGTGGGCGCAACCGATCCAGCCGGTCCTGGTATCGCTAAAGGGATACTAAAGGTCGTAGGCGACATTGTCGAGCCGTACGATGCTGGATGGGAGACCAAATGATCGTCTTCGATACGCACATACTCGTGTGGTGGCTCACCGACGACGCGAAGCTTGATAGGGGCTTGCGGGAAGAAGTCCTGGCCGATCCATCGAAGGTGATTGTTTCGGCGGTTAGCATTTGGGAGACTCTGGTGCTGGTTCAGAAAGGTCGCGTGCAACTACCTTTAGAGGAGCCCGGGGCGGCCTTGCGAGAATGGATTCGATCGAGTCGTTTCATTGAGGCACCTCTAACCGGGGAGGTTGCGGTTCTTAGCCGCACATTGGAGTTTGAGCACGAGGACCCCGCCGATCGGTTTATTGCGGCGACGGCATTTGCAAACGATGCGAGACTGGCGACATCGGATAGCCGCCTTCGCGCCCTCAAGTGGCTCAAACTCGCGTACTAATCAACCCGTCTCGTGCCATAATATCGGCGTCCCCTCCCCCGGAGAAAGGATCAGACACGCATGCTTGCTTTACACGGAGTCGATATCTACGTACATTCGTCTGCGGTGCCCGACGCGCCCGCGGAAGTCGGCGCGCTCAAGCGCATTTTCATTTCTGATCGAGGCACTCGCGTTCAGAACGTCGAGAAGCACGATTCGAGCCGCACCGAAATTTATTGCGTGCGCTACGAATCGGAAGCGGAGATTAGCGACAGCGAAGTTACCGGACTGCTAAGCGCATTCGCTGAAATGGGCTTGAATTGGCCTAAAGTTCAAAAGCTTTACAAATACGAAAACGGCGACAATGCCTACAGCCAGCCCTACTAAAAATGTCACATAAAGTTTGTATCATTCGTGGAGACGGTATCGGTCCGGAGATTTCGGACGGCGTCGAGAAAATCATTGCGGCGGCAGGCGTCGACATCGATTGGGTGCCGTTGGAGGCAGGATTGAGATGCGTTGAAGCCGGTGAGCCGATTGTGCCGGATCGAACGATCGACACAATCCGCGAGGTCGGCATTGCCTTGAAAGCTCCGATGACGACTCCGATTGGTAGAGGCAGCGTTAGCCCGAACGTTACGCTTAGAAAGCGGTTAGATTTGTACGCTTGCGTTCGACCGGCGAAAACCCTGCCGGGCGTGCCGACGCCTTTCGAAGGCTTGGATCTGGTTATTTTTCGCGAGAACTCGGAAGACCTTTATACGCAAATCGAATATATGGAAAGCGAAAACGTCGCTTTTTCTACAAAGTTTATTTCGGCTCAAGCCAGCGAACGAATCGCGCGCAGCGCGTTTGAATTTGCGCGCAAGAATCGACGGCGTGCGGTGACCTGCGTGCACAAGGCGAACATTATGAAAATCGCCGACGGCCTGTTTTTGAGGTCGTTCCAAAAGGTTGCAGCGGAATACCCCGATATCGAAACCTGGGATGTTATTGTCGATGCGCTTTGTATGCAGCTTGTTACCAAGTGGCGCTCGTTTGACGTGCTTGTTCTCCCGAACCTTTATGGCGATATTGTTTCTGACCTTTGCGCCGGAATGATGGGCGGCCTTGGGGTTGCACCGGGCGCAAACTACGGTGAAGGCTGCGCTGTTTTTGAAGCGGTTCACGGATCGGCGCCGAAGTATGCGGGGCTTGACAAGGTCAACCCGATGGCGCTCCTTTTTAGCGGCACGATGATGCTCAGGCATCTCGGCGAAGAGCAGGCCGCCAAAGATATCGAAAACGCAACCGAACGAACGCTGATCAAGGGCGTTAAGACCTACGACCTGCACGGCAGCGCTAAGACCAGTGAGTTCGCCGAAGCCGTTTGCTCCGAACTGAAGGCATAGGATGCGCTACCTCAGCCTTGCCTGCGTGATCTGTGCGCCGGCGGCTGCGGTCATGCTTGGCGGCCAAGAGCCGACGTACGACGACGTCGGCCCGATTGTCGAGCGAAGCTGCACACCTTGTCATTCGCCCGGCGGGCCAGCGCCATTCTCACTAAGGACTTACGACGAGGCTCGGCGTCGCGCTGAGCGCATTGGCATCAACGTTGCTTCGATGGCGATGCCGCCGTGTCAAATCGAAAGCGATTTCGGCTCGTTCTCGTCGATTCCTGGGCTGAGTATCGACGAAGTGGTGGCCATTCGCAGATGGGCTACATCCGGCGCAGCCGCAGCCTCAGAGCCTCGGCAGGCTCCTGTTGAACCGAAGTTTTCATGGCGGTTGGGCCTGCCGCATGCGACCGTTCAAAGCGGGTCGATTTTGGTGCCTGCCGAGGGTGGGATCCACTGGTTGTTTGCCAAGGTGATGGTGCCGCGCGGGGGCGTGATTCGCGGACTGCAAGTGAAGCCGTCGGATGTGAGAACGGTTCGCCAAGCGACGGTTGGGTGGTCCGTAGCGGGGGTCTCTGAATCGCGCACGGGAAGCACGACGCTTCCATCGTCTGTTCAACCGATCGGTTCTTGGGCGTATGGATACTTCGTTTGGCGTACTCCGAAGGAAACGGGAATTCGGGTGCCGGCCGGAGCCGAGCTGCACGTGATGTTGCAGTGCCAGGCAATCGGCAAGCCGGGCGATGGGTCCTTCGAACTTGGCTTGTATTACGAGGATTCGGCGGTTGAAGTGAAGTCGTTGGCCTTGGAGAAAGCGGGGTTTACAATTGATGTTGGCGAGAAGCCGACCTACCGTATTGAAAGGGTCTTAGAAGGAGACGTGGCGGTAACGGCCGTCTTCCCGGAGTTTCGATTCGCTTGTGAGCGCGTTCGGCTGACGGCGGTTCTCCCAACTGGGGAGTCAAAGAGCCTCTTCTCAGGAAGGTGGGACGTTTACTGGACCGGAGCGTACAATTTCATCACGCCGGTAGACCTGCCCTCGGGGACTCGGCTCGTTTTGGAGGCGTTGTACAACAACGGTTTCGAGGCAACACATGGCCCCGACGTTCGCGTGCCGATCAAGAATGGAACCGGCCTCGATGACG
>JBDSVQ010000041.1:0-6443 GCA_039927135.1 Fimbriimonadales bacterium
CCACCAATCACTTGGATTTGGAAGGCGTCGAGTGGCTTGAAGAATGGCTCCGCAATTATCGCGGCGCAGTGATTACCGTCTCCCACGATCGCCGCTTCCTCGAAAATGTCGCAACCCGCGTTATCGACATGCAAAATCACGGCATTGCAGATTGGCCGCATGCCTTTAATAAGTATCTGCAGCTGCGTGAAGAAGACCAGGCTCGCCGCGTCGATATCGCCAAGAAGCAACAAAAAGAGATAGATGACCTCGACGAATTTGTGCGGCGCTTTATGAACTCTGAGCGTGTCGCGCAAGCTCGCGGCCGATTGCGTCACCTTCAGAGAAAGAGAGCCGAACAAACGCACGCGCCAAAGCAGGCTAAATCGATGACTGCAGGCATGAAAGTTGCGCGCCGTAGCGGAGATCTGGTCATCGAAGCGAAGAAGATCAGCAAGTCGTTCGATGACGCGAGGCTATTTCAAGACGTCGACTGGACCGTTCGCCGAGGCGAGCGCTGGGGCGTTGTGGGTGTAAATGGCGCGGGCAAATCAACCCTTGTTAAATGCCTTCTAGGCGTTTTGGACCCAGATAAGGGCAAAGCGCGTATCGGAGCAAACGTCGATATCGGATATTTCTCGCAAGACGCTACTGAATTAGACCAAGAGTCCACGCCTCTCGAAATCCTCAATTACGAATGCGGCCTCGAATTCCCACAGGCGCGAACTCTTCTCGGCAGGTTTCTGCTGTCTGGAGAGCAGGTATTTCAGCCGGTGAGCACCCTTAGCGGCGGAGAAAAGAACAAGCTATCGCTTGCCAAGATCACGGCAAAACAGCCCAATACCTTGATACTTGATGAGCCGACAAACCACCTGGATATGGAATCGCGAGAAGCGCTTTCGCAAGTTATCAAGGAGTTCGAAGGCACGCTGATTCTGGTTTCACACGACCGGCACCTCCTAGAAAACGTGACCGACCACACCCTTGACGTTCGCACCGATGGCGTGGTGCAATACCCCGGGTCCTACGCCGAATACCGCGCGTCTCGCCAGCCAAGGCAAACCGCACAACAACCAGTAGCGAATTCGCAAACCAACAATCTTTCTCAGCGGGACATCAGCAAAGAGATAGGAAAACAAGAAAAGCGTATAGAGCAGATCGAAGCAGATATAGCCCGCAAGGAAGCAGAAATTAGGCACAAGGAAGCTACTCTCGCTTCCCTTCCCCCTGACGCCGACTTCGCCAAAGAAACCGCAGAACACGCCGAGATAACCGGCAAACTAAAGGCTTTGCTTGATGAATGGGAATCGGTCACACATCAACTGGAGAACCTCCGGCTACAGCAAGGGTCATGATCTTCCACGTCGAATCCGCCGACGATGTCCGCGACGTTTTGCACGGAAACGGATCCTTATTAATACAAGGCACCAACACGAAGGCTGCGTTCGGCCCACCATCTGCCGCTGACCACATCATCAAAACAACGAAAATGTCCGGCATCGTCGAATGGTCACCCGACGACCTCGTCATTGTTGCAAAAGCGGGCACAACAATCGAAGAGATTGACGCTGAGCTCAAGAGCCGAAGGCAAATGATTGGCGTCCCAAATTTCACAACTCCCATTGGGAAACTAACGGCAGGACTTCCCGGCACCACCGGCGGAATAGTAAGCGCAAACCTGCCCTCTCGCTGGGAATCCCAATGCCGCGGACCGCGCTATTGGGTCCTCGGTCTAACCTTCATCAAAGCCGATAGAACCGTGATTAAATGCGGAAGTAAGGCTGTAAAGAACGTCGCGGGATACGATGTTCAGAAGCTTCTAATCGGCGCATGGGGGACTCTTGGAGTCATCACAGAAGTTATCCTACGCACACAACCGTTAAGGCACATCGACAACGAGCCTAAGGCAGACTGGAACGCCGAACCACCGTACTGCATCGCACGAACGCTGCCCACTGAAATAGACGAATACATCCAAGCCAACCCAATACATGACCCAGTTATCGACCGGGAAACGGGCACCATCTGGGCGCGCACAATTAAGCCGGCAAGCAAGCCAAGAAACGGCTGGGTGCTCAACGCGGGGTTCGGTGAGGACGACAGGCCCATTATCGAAAACGATGACTTGAACCGCGCGATCAAGACTAAGTTAGACCCGCTCAATCACCTTAACCCAGGAAGGCTGTTTTGAACGAGCAGGAGCTTTACGACAAAACCGTAAAATGCATTCGATGCGGCTTCTGCTTAGAAGCCTGCCCGACCTTTCGAATCACCGGCCAAGAAACCGAGTCGCCGCGCGGTCGAATCTACCTTGTAAGAAGCGCTATCGAAGGCGAACTAAACTGGAAAGACACGGTTAAACACCTTGATCGCTGCCTCGGCTGCCGGGCGTGCGAAACGGCCTGCCCCAGCGGAGTGGAATACGGCGACATCCTTGAAATGGCGCGCGAAAAACTCGAACCGCAGCGACCCTTTATCGAAAGGACGGCAAGAACGGTACTGCTCAATACAGTAACAAAACACCCGAAACTTCTCGCGAAACTCCCATTCAAGAAAGCCCCGAAGCTATTTTCAAAAGGCAAAGCTCAGCAGGCTGAATTGCCAAGGCCAGAGAGCGAAGCAACGTTCCCCACCGTCCCGACGACAAAGGGCACCGTCAATCTATTAATGGGCTGCGTGATGGATGCCCTTTATCATCCGACCAACGAAGCCGCGCGGTATCTCATTGAAAGGCAGGGATATAGTGTCAACAAAATAACACAATGCTGCGGGGCGCTTCAAAAACACTCCGGCAAGAAAGTAGACCAGCAGCAGTTCAAGAACTTTGACGGTCCGATTATAACTACCAGCGCAGGCTGCGGAAGCAGCCTGAAAGATGCCGGCATCAACGCAAAAGATATCGCCGAGTTCCTGTATGAAACCGATTTTCAACCGCCGCAAAACGGGCAGCCCATCACAATCGCTTACCAAGACGCGTGCCACCTCCGTCACGGGCAGGGCATCAAGGACCAACCGCGACAACTTCTTGACCGACTTCCCGGAGTCACAAGAAGAGAAATCGACGACACCTGCTGCGGCTCCGCGGGCATATACAACATCACACAGCCAGAAATGGCGCGAATACTCCTCGACCAGAAGTGGCGTGCCATCGAGGCGGCTGGCGTCCAGACCGTCGTTACCGGCAATCCCGGTTGCCTCGCCTGGATCAGCCAAGCAGCCCGCGAGAATAACAGCCCCATCCGCGTGGTCCACACCGCTCGCTTCATTGCCGAGAGATGCCATAATAAACAGGCATAAAAGACTCAGGAGGTCCACTTGCCCGCTTTCCCCGAACGCCTTAGCTTCGACGACGTTCTCTTATTGCCAAAACGCACCGAGGTGATGCCACACGAGGTGGACACCTCGACGGAGCTACTCCCCGGCATTCGCCTTTCTTCGCCGATCGTATCGGCGCCCATGGACACCGTGACCGAAGCCCGCATGGCGATCGCCATGGCGCGCGAAGGCGGCGTTGGTGTTCTTCACCGCAACATGCCGATCGAGAATCAGGCGATGATGGTCGACCGCGTCAAGCGGTCGGAGCACGGCATTATTCACGACCCGGTTAGCCTTACCGCCGACGAAAAGATTCAGAAAGCGCTCGATATCATGGAGCGCTACCACATCAGCGGCGTGCCGATTACTGACGAGAACAACAAGCTCGTCGGCATTCTGACGAACCGAGACATTCGGTTCGAAACCGACTTCGAGCGCCCTATCCATGAACGCATGACCAGCGTTGGCCTCGTCACAAGCAAAGAGGGCACCAGCCTTGAGGAAGCCCAAGCGATGCTGCAGGAGCACCGAATCGAAAAGCTTCCCATCGTGGATGCTGAATTCAAGCTCAAGGGCCTTATCACGATCAAGGACATCTTGAAGGTGAAGCGGCACCCGAACGCGACGAAGGACGCGAAAGGCCGGCTGTGTGTCGGCGCGGCCATCGGCGCGCTCCGCGAGCCGTACGAGCGGTCGAAGGAACTGCTGTCTGCCGGTGTCGACTTCGTCGTGATCGATGCGGCGCACGGGCATAGCAAGGGAGTTATGGACTGCGTGAAGATGTTGAAGTCCAAACTGCCTGATCTTCGGATTATCGCGGGCAACGTCATTGACCGGAATGGTGTCTGCGAGTTGGCTTCGCTTGGGGCGGATGCGCTTAGGGTGGGCATCGGAGCTGGATCGATATGTACAACTCGTGTCGTGGCAGGGGTAGGCGTACCCCAGCTTTCTGCGGTGATGGAATGTGCTGAAGCCGCGGGGGAGTGCGGCATCGCAACCATTGCCGATGGCGGCATTCGGTCAAGCGGCGACATCGTGAAGTCGCTCGCGGCGGGAGCGAGCACGGTGATGATGGGCAATATGTTCGCGGGCTGCGACGAGTCGCCGGGCGAAATCGAAATGTATAGGAACCGTGCGTACAAGGTGTACAGAGGCATGGGTTCGATCGGCGCGATGCGGCAGGGGAGCAGCGACCGCTACATGGCGGTGAAAGACGGGGCGGGCGTAGCGCCGGAAGGCGTCGAGGGACGTGTGCCTTACAAGGGGCCGCTCTCTGAGACGATGGGACAGATGATGGGCGGGCTTCGCTCGGGCATGGGCTACTGCGGCGCGGGCTCATTGGCGGAGTTGGCGGCGAGGGCGGAGTTTATCAAGATCACGAATGCGGGGCTTCGGGAATCGCATCCGCACGACGTTTGGATCACCAAAGAGCCACCGAATTATTCGGCGCCCTCTTATGGGTCTGAAATGGAGTGATTCGGTCCTTTTTGAATTGCTCCCTATTGTGTTAAGAAAGTTCGTTTTACGTTCAACGGTTACCAGGTTTTTTGCGAGTTTCCGTAGGACCGAATCTCACTTTTTGACCCTCGCTAGTTTGTAGAAAGTTACGTAACGGAGCTTTTCGCCGACAATCGACCCGGAGATTTTTAGCGAAGTTAACTCGTTGCGAATTGTTTTGACGCTTTTGCCTAATTGGCTTGCGATTGTTTTTGCGCTGATGCCCTTTCTTGGGTTGAGGGTTGCGAGGATTTTGGCGGCTAACGATCCCGGAATCGCCGGGACGGCAAAGATACCGTGGTAATCGAGTGCGTTTCTGGAGATGAAGTGCCAGGTGCGGTTGGTGAAGTCGCCTCGGCCCATGCAGTCAAGGGTTACGATGCGAGGGCGCGCGATACCCCGAGATCGGACGGGTGTGTACTCGGTCGAAGCCTTCCCGAGTTTGCGTCCGGTCTCGGGGGCACCCAAAGAGCGTCCACGCGGAGGTGGGCTTTGGAGGAGGATTACCATGGTGGCTATTGCTGAGAGTTGGACGGATTCGGCGACGCGGGAGGCGCCGCGTTTGGCGAGGTGGTGGAGGACCAGGATTAGGCGGCCTTTGCTCAAGTCTTTGAGTAGGCTGAGGGTTTTGCGGGCGGACCAGCCGTCGTGGAGGCTGCGGCCGGAGTGGGCGGCGTGGAGCGGGTCGACGACGATTAGGCGGGCATCGGCCTCGTTGGACCAGTACTGCAGGTCGGAAATGCCTTGCTCGGTGTCGATCGGGATTTTGGTGTTGGTGATGTAGATGGGAAGGCGTCTGGTGCCACGCGCCCTTTTCATGACGGCGCTGCGCTCGGCATAGGATTCTTCGAGGCAGAGCCAGAGGACGCCGCCTTGCTGGGTTTCCATGCCGGCGAAGGGTTTTCCCTTGGCGACTGCGAGGGCGATGGCGCTTGCGAGGGCGGTTTTGCCGGCGTTGGGGTCGCCGGCAAGGATCACGAGGCCGGTTTCGGGGAGGAAGCCGTCGATGAGGTACCGGGGCTTGACGAACGGGAACTCGCCCATGCGCCAGAAGAGGTTGTCCCGGCGTCTTTGCTCTTCTTCGTATTCATCTGCGTCGAACATCTACTTATACGGCACGTTCGAGGGCTCCCGTCAACCAAGTTTTTTTGGCTTTGGGAGATTCTCTGGCAGGACGTTGTTTGTTGAGCGGTGATTTTGTGGAGATTGGAAGGCTGCCGTCGGGGACTTGGGGATAGGGGTTAGAGCTACAGGGAGCAATTCAAACCCCAAGTCCCCGGCACACGCATCAAGGCGAGGCGGTAAAGGCGGTTGCGTAAATGGGTCAGCCTGTGTAACCGTTCCTCAACCTTTATGCAACTACGGCACGATCTCCCAAGCCGTCTGGTCGATCGAGGCCGTCAAGGCTCCTGGCATTCCGCTGCGACCGGTCCAGCCGATTCGAGCTCTGATCGCTTTGGTGGCGGGCTGGATGAACCGTTGGGCATTTTCATTTAAAAAGACTTCTACTGCCCGGTCAATGAGGGCTGGCGCCCTTCGGTCCACCTGCTCCCAGAGGCCATCCTGGTAGTTGTACAGCTCAATCGTCTGTATCCCATCTGGTGTAAGGAGAAAGCGATCGTACGAGGCTTCGAGCCGGAAGAGGATGAACG
>JBDSVQ010000042.1:0-5613 GCA_039927135.1 Fimbriimonadales bacterium
CAGGCGTAACCTCGCAAATGACGGAGTGGTTTTTGTTAATGTGGCCATAGATTCTGACGCCGGCAAGGTTGTAGGTACGCCTGAAGTGGTCGGAAAAGGTGTGGTAGCGCTAGACGATGAAGTTGCAGAACTGAAGGAAGTCTTGCTCGATTTGCTTAATTCGTACAGCCACGCGGAGTTGCACGATAGGGCTTCCGTGCACGCTCAGATATCAGATGTCACTCGCAAGTTCTTGCGTCGAGTCATCAACCGTCGGCCCCTCGTCGTCGCTACCGTCGTCGACGTGTAACTCGGTGATCTCCCGAATAACTTGAACGGCGCCCAGCAAGACGCTTAGGATGACCGGGCCGACCAAGAGTCCGACCGGACCCATCGTGGCGATCCCCCCAAAAATGGCCAATGCAACCGCCATGGGATGAAGCTTCACGCGCATTCCGATAATAACCGGCTTGAATATATTGTCCACGATGCCGATCACGCCAACGCCCACAGCCGCGAGAATGATGGCTTGCGTCCAATGGCCCTGCGTTGCGAGAATGATCGAAGAAGGCGCCCAAATAATCGGTGCGCCCGCGAACGGAATAAGGCACAGCAGTATTGCTATTGCCCCCCAAAGTAGCGGCGCCGGCAAACCGAGAGCCCAAAACGTAATGCCCAAAAGCGTGCCTTGTAAGATGGCGACGAGTACGATGCCGACAAATGTGGCTTGCACCGTGTCATAAACCGTATCGTAGATTTCGCCGCTTTTTTTTCTCGGCAGTGGCAGTAGATCGAGAGATGGGGCATAAAGCCGCTTGCCGTCTCGCAAAAGGAAGAAAAGCAATAGAAGCGCAAAGACAAAGGTAATGATGCCTCTAAACAGGGCGTTGGCAATCTGTGGGGCCGAGCCAAGGAAGGCCCCCGGTATTTTTGCAACTATTTCTCTCAGGTCGACGTTTTTGACGCCAACGGATTGCAAATACGGTTGGATTTGCGTGTTTGTACGGTCAACCATTGCGGTCACGCTAAACGGCTCGCCACCCACGCTTTGCCGCTCCAACTCGTCGCGTAAGTGATTAACTTCCCCATAGAGCGCAAGGCTGAGCACGATTAGTGGCAGCACCAGGAAAATGAGGGTTGCGAGCGTGGTGAGAAGCGCAGCCAACCATTCAGGGCAAAAGCGCGCAAGCCATTTGTACAATGGGTGGACGATGATTGCAAGGGCAATTCCCCACGCGATCGCTTGCCAAAACGGTGCAATAAGAATGAATGCGAGAACCGCGAGAATCGCGCACGCGATAACGAATCCGACCTTTCTATACCGGGTCGCCGAGAACATGCGCTCTTCTTGTTCGTGCATTTACCAGCGAATTAGGTTCGCGCCCCACACCAATCCTGCTCCAAAACCCACAGTCATGACGATATCGCCTTGCTTGAGTTTGCCCTCAGCTTGCGCTTCGTATAGGCCGACAGGAATGCTTCCCGCGCTCATGTTGCCGTAGCGCTCGACGTTGACGTACACTTTTTCACGCGGCAATCCAAGGCGATCTGATGCAGCGGTAATGATGCGCAAATTCGCTTGGTGCGGAACGAACAGATCGACATCGTCGACCGACATTCCGGCCTTTTCAAGTACCGAACAACAGCTATCTCCCATTGCTTTTACAGCAAAACGGTAAACCTCTTGCCCGGCCATAAATATATAGGGCGAGACGCCCTCAGCGAGCTTTCTAGAGGACGGATTGAGCGTGCCGCCGGCCTTCATATGAATGTGCCGTGCGCCGGTGCCATCCGATTTCAAGACGGTAGCGATGACCCCGCGGTCCTCATCGGAGGCTTCTAAATAAACAGCGCCACCGCCGTCGCCAAACAGGATACAAGTCGACCGCTCGCTCCAGTCGACAAATTTTGTTAGAACGTCGACGCCAATTACAAGCGCATTATTAATCGAACCACTCTTGATCATCGAGGATGCGACTTCCATGCCGTAAATAAATCCCGCGCAAGCCGCACCCACGTCAAAAGCTGCTGCGTTGGTTGCGCCAATTGCGGCTTGCACAAAGCAGGATGTCGACGGGAATATCTGGTCTCCGGTTACGCTCGTTACGATGATCGCATTAACGTCTTCAGGCCGTACCCCGGCGTTGGAAAGAGCCTCCCGTGCGGCACGCTCACCAAAATAAGACGCGCCCTGGTCGTCTGCCGAGATTCGCCGCTCCTTTATTCCTGTGCGAGAGACGATCCACTCGTCGCTCGTCTCAACCAGTTTTTCCAGGTCTTGGTTGGTGAGCACCCGCTCAGCAACGCTCATGCCGATCCCTTTGATAACAGCGTTTCGCTTAGACGCCAACGACCGGTTCTCCTTTCAACTTCATATAGGCTGCTTTCTCGGCGATGCTCGAAACAAGTTGCTTGTCGTGTCCCTTTTGCGCCATCAGCAGCGCGTTCTTGATTGCCTTTGCATTGCTGTGGCCGTGGCAAATGAAGCACAAGCCGTCCACCCCTAATAGAGGTGCACCGCCGTGCTCAGCATAGTCCATTCGCTGCCGCATTCTATTGATGCCACCTCTTAGCAAGACGAGCGGCAACCGCATTATGGGGTTCTTCGGTGCCGATTCTTTGAACATATTGATAAGGAACGCCCCGAGCCCTTGTGCTGTTTTCAAGACGACGTTGCCCACAAATGCGTCGCAAACGACGACGTCCACATCCCTATCGAAAAGGTGCTTTCCTTCAATATTGCCTACGAAACCGGGGAAGCCGTTCAGCAGTTTGTAGGCCGCCTTTGTGAGTTGGTTGCCTTTGGATTCTTCTTCACCGATATTTAGGAGGGCAATTTTCGGGGAGGGCAGGCCCAGAACCAACTCGGCGTAAACGGATCCCATGATCGCAAACTCGAAGAGGTTTTCTGGATCGGCATCGACCGTGGCTCCGCTGTCGACCAGTACAAAGCAGCCTTTCTTCGAAGGGATCACCGTGGCGATCGCCGGCCGTGTAATGTTAGGGATTGTGCGCCACATCATGTGAGCGGCCGCGGTCACAGCCCCGGTGTTTCCTGCAGAGATAAAAGCGTCCGCCTCGCCACGCTTCACCAAATCCGCCCCCATCACGAGCGAAGAGTTCTTCTTACGGCGCACTGCGCTCACGGGTTCGTCGTGCATTTCGACAACTTCGGACGCTTCGATGATTTCGATGTTTGAAGGTAGCGAGCCTGGATGGACCCTTTTGATGTCTTCCGTGCGACCCACCAAGAGGATCGTGCCATGCATTTCTGGGGCGGCAGCCACCGCGCCCGCTACGGTTTCCTTCGGCGCGAAGTCGCCTCCCATCGCGTCGAGCGCAATCCTCAGCTGCTTTCCTCCTGGTCCTCGAGCAATTGCGAGAGCACTGCCAACTCCGGCCGCTCAGGGCCACTGAGTGGCTCGTAGTCACCCATCCCGGGGCAGTCGTCAGAACAAACCGCGCGCGTTGGCATCGATAGCCATAGCGACTGCCTAACGAGGTCTTCCCACTTTAAGCTGTTGCCGTCGAACAGGGGGTAGGCCTCGCCTTCCTCCTTCACCTCGGCGTATTCGCGATTGCCGAACCCGGCGGGGACTCCTTCGACCGTGAACTCTTCGTGCACCTGAAGGTCCATCCGAACCTCGATTGGCTTTAGGCACCGCGAGCACTCAAGCACCATTTCCACTTTCAGCGAGCCGTCAATAAACAGCATGTTGCCCGTGCTGGCGGCCTCCAGCTTGCCGGTAATCGGTCTCAGTAGGTCGATGTCTTCTTCCTCTTCGAGGCTGGTTTCCACCTCGAAAGGCACGACGCGGCCGGGATGTTGGACGGCGTCGTTGAGATCGACCTGCTTGGGGCGCTTCATGGCGAAAGTCTTCAGCCGAAGTCTACCGTTACTTCTTCTCGGCAGCGTCGGGGGTCAGCGTGGCCCCGGGCTTCTGAAGTTCGCTGCGTCCTCGCTCGATCGTGCCGGCAACCTTGCCGACGACCGTCTCCAACTGGAAGAGGACGTGCAGGGCGTAGTCTTCAGCTCCGCGCTTCACCTTGGCGGCGTCAGCTTCGGAATCACTTAGAGCCTTGTCTGCGCGCACTTTGGCAAGTTTGAAAATCTCGCTTTCCTGCACCATCTGTTCGCGCTCTTTCTTGGCGAGCTCTATGATCTGCTCGGCTTGCCGTCGGGCTTCGTCGCGAACCTTTTCGGCTTCAACTTCGGCGCGCTCCATTTCCTTTTCCGCGTCTTGCCTGGCCCCGGTGACTATTCGCTCGGAATCTTTAGTGATGGCGTCGGCTTCCTTCACCTGCTCCGGCAACATCTTGTTGATCTTTGCGATGAGTGTGAGGCACTCGTCCTTACGCAAGTTGAACGACACACCAAGGAACTGTTTCGTATCCTCGATGTTCTCTTTTAGCTGTTCTAAGTCTTTTACGATTTCCACTTTCTTGAACTACCTACTTTGCTTCGCGAGAAGCCGTTTCGCCACTTCCGGCGAAACGAATCCCTCCACTGGTCCCCCCAACGCCGCGATTTCCTTTACGATGCTGGACGAAACGAACATATGCTCTGGGCTCGTGGCGAGGAAGACCGTCTCTACTTCTGGCGCCAGTTCGCGATTTGCCAGCGCCATCTGAAACTCATTCTCGAAGTCGCTCATCGCTCTCAGTCCCCGAACGATGACCGTTGCTCCATTGTCTTTAGCGAACTCGACGAGAAGCCCTCCAAACGTTGCAACCTCGATATTGTCTATGTCTTCCGCAATCAACTTGAGCATTTCCACCCGCTCGTCGGCGCTGAAGAGCGTGCTTTTCTCTGAATTTACGCCGACCCCTATGACGACTTGGTCAAACAATCGGGCCGCTCGCTTCATGATGTGAACGTGACCGTTCGTCGGAGGGTCGAAACTCCCTGGATAGACGGCGGTTCGCATCGCCTGCTATCTTGCCACAAACGCTACGGTTTCAGTTGCTTGTCCAGCCACACGCGCATGGCGTCGAGCGCGTCGCGCACATCTTGTCGCTTCGTGTCGACCTGGTGGCCGGTATTCTTGATTTGTACAAACTCGTGTGCGATCCCTAGCTCTTTCAGCTTGGTGTCGAGCAGGACCGATTGAGAGATCGGAACGACCCAGTCCGACGTTCCGTGGAACGTGAATACCGTGGCATCATCTTTGTCTAGGTAGGTCACTGGGCTGGCGGAAGCCATAACGGGCCGGACGTCGGCGACTTTGACGCCGAAGACCGTTTCGGCAAGAATGCCCCAGGTTGGCAGCATCGCGGTGAAGTCGCTTACTCCGAAAAGGTTAACGACTGCCGACACCTTCGTAGGCAAGACCGATGGCACGCGTGAATCGCTTGTTCCGAGCATCAGCGCCAAGTGCCCCCCGGCGCTCGCGCCCATGGAGCCCATCCGCAAAGGGTCGATTCGGTACATTAGCGCGTTCCTTCGCAGGAACCGTACCGCGCTTTGAACGTCGTCTAGCATCGCCGGCCATTTGTGCGTTGGTGCGAGTCGGTACTGCACGTTTGCGACTACATAGCCGCGCTTGACTAGCTCCTCGCAGAACGGAGCCATTTCCTTGCGGTCGCCGGCAATCCAGGCTCCGCCATGAATCATTACGACGGCCGGCCTCGGTC
>JBDSVQ010000043.1:0-9875 GCA_039927135.1 Fimbriimonadales bacterium
ACCGTAAAGTGGCAATGCATTCTATTACGAAAGTCGGCTAGTAGCCGAACCTACCGCACGGCGCCAATCGCGCTGGTTGCCCAGATGATATAACTCATCAAAGCCACAACGCCGATCAACATCGCGACGGCGTAATAGCGCACGTACCCCGATTGCGTTAGGCGCAATGCCCTCCCCATCGCACCCGCCAGCCAAGCGGAACCGTTGACGAACAGCCCGTCTATCGCGCCCTTATCAAGCCAGCGGTAGAAGAAATTGCTCACGGAACCACCAATCGGAACGAACAACTGGTACAGCGCGGAGTCATAGAACCATTGGTTTCCGGCCGCAGCCTGGATTCCCGTAATCTCCTCTTCGTTTTTTGGAAGACCTTTTTTGTAACGCATCGCCATCCAAACGATGCCGATCAGTGCAGCCAAAACCGACGCACCGACGAGCAGCAACTCCGTGTTGAAATCTGCATGGAACACATGCGCCGCGTCGAAACTTGTTGGTGCGGCGGTTGCGCCCAGCCATTCCTGAAAAACGTGCGTAGTCTTCCAGTGCAAGAGTGTGCTAATCGGTGCAAACCCCGCCAAATATGCGCCGCCGACAACCGACAGCACCGCCAGAACAACCAGCGGAATCGTCATCGCAGGGCCCACTTCTTTCGGCTCGAAGTCCGGCGTCAGCGCGTGATGGTGCTCGTGCTCTTCCGTGCGGGCAGCCATCTTATCGTCGGTATAGAAGAAGGCGTGTGCGTCTTCGCCATGTGTGTACGCATGGTCGTGGGCGGTCTCGTGATGCTCGTCGAGGTGGTGCTCTTCCGCAGGCGCAGTTCGCCATCGTTCCTCGCCACCGTAAAAGGTCAGATAAAACATCCGCGTCATGTACGCAGCGGTCATCAGCGCGGTTATCAGGCCGATCCAATAAAACAACTGCGGATTGACCAACCAACCAGCTTCGTGCCAGTGGTGCGACGACAGATACGTCCGCCCCAGAATCTCATCCTTGCTGAAGAAACCCGCCAGCGGCGGAATGCCGCAAATCGCGATCCAACCCGCCATCATCGTCCAATACGTGATCGGCAAGTACTTCTTCAAGTTGCCGTAGCGGCGCATGTCCTGCTCGTGCGCCATCGCGGCAATCACCGCACCGGAGCCCAAGAACAACAGCGCTTTGAAAAACGCGTGCGTGGTCACATGGAACATGCCGCTGCTAAACGCACCGACGCCACACGCCAAGAACATGTAGCCAAGCTGCGACACCGTCGAGTAAGCAAGTACCTTCTTGATATCTGTTTGTCCAAACGCAATCGTCGCGGCAAAGAAGGCGGTGAACGTCCCAACCGCAGCGACCACCAACATCACAACCGGCGCCAACTCGAAGAAGATATGGCACCGCGTCACCAGGTAAATGCCGCTAGTAACCATCGTCGCCGCGTGGATCAACGCGGAGACAGGCGTTGGGCCGGCCATAGCGTCCGGTAGCCACAGGTACAGCGGGAACTGGGCGCTCTTGCCCATCGCGCCGATGAACAGCAGCAGCGGGATCATGTTGACCACGACCGGTCCGAAACCGGCAAGAGCCTGCTCGGCCAAAGGCAGGATCACGTCGAACGAAAGCAACCGCGTTTCACCCTCGGGCAGCAGCCCACTGGAGCCCGCGAAAACGCAGTAGATCAAGAAAATGCCGAGGACAAAGCCCCAGTCCCCGATGCGGTTGACGATGAACGCCTTGTTGGCGGCTTTGGCGTTCTCGATCGAGGTGTACCAAAAGCCGATCAGCAGGTAGGAGCAGAGGCCCACGCCTTCCCAGCCGATGAACACGAGCGCCAGGTTGTTGCCCAGCACCAGCATCAGCATGAAGGCGATAAACAGGTTCAGGTAGGTGAAGAAGCGGCTGTACTCCTTCTCCTCGGACATATAGCCCGTGGCATACAGGTGGATCAGCGCGCCGACGCCGGTGATGATCAGCGCCATGGTCATGCTGAGCGTATCAACCCTCAGCTCGAACGGCACGCGCAGGGTGTCGATGGCGATCCAATCGAACGCCGTACTGATCGCCAAGCGGCCGTCGGTGCCTGCCAGTTGGACCGTTAGGGCGAGTGCGAGGGCGAAGGCAAGGGCAATCGGCAGGACCGCAAAGAAACCGCAAACGCGCTTGCCGAACCTATCCGCAATGGACTTGCCGATGAGGGCTTGCAGCAAAAAGCCGCCAAGCGGCAGCAAAAGTACGCCCCAGATCCAATCGAAAGTCAAGCCCATGTCCTAGCGGGTGTCAGTTTACCAAGGCGACGGCTCACACCTCACCATTCATTCCTATTCCCCGCGCCGAATCAGCGATTTCACTCGGGGGAGGTCCGGCTTTTGACGCTTTTGGATACTTAAAAGAATGGTCGGGCGTATGTTTCGAGTGCGATTTACCCGACAGGGGTCCTGCCTGTGTGCCTAACCAACTCCGTGACGCGGTTGGAAATCTCGAGAAGGTCTTCCCCGCAAGGATGGCAAACAGAATAGAATAGAAGTCAGATCAGAGGGAACCTGAATTTGAATATACGGAGACTTGGAGTTGCGGTGCTGGCATGTGCTACGCTCACGCCGGTGCTAGCGCAGCACACGACGCCGGATAGTTGGACGCCGCTGATAGGCGCGAAGCAGGGCTGGCCGCAAGATATCGAAGGCAGGGCGATTCACCTGATCCACGTCCCGCCCACGGACTTGCAAATGGGCAGCCGGGGGAAGGTTTTGTTCTTTGGCGTGAGCAACACGTTCCACGGGCCGGTTCGCCCCACGATATGGACGCCGCCCATGGCTTGGGATGAAGACTTCGGCACTTTTCTCGACACAGCCAACGAACTGAGCTACGAAGCGTTCTGTTGCGGACACACGCTGATGGAGGATGGCCGCGTGGTGATTACCGGCAGCAACTTCGGGTCGACGATTCTGGGAAACAACTTTCCCGGCTCACAGGTCGCAATTTACGACCCGGCGACGAATCTGTGGACCGAGATGGCGAAGCCGCACGAGTTACGAAGGGCGCGTTACTATCCGTCGGTTTATCGGCTAGCAGACGGGCATATTGCAACTTTCGGTGGCCAGTCGGTTGTGCAAAATAAAGTTGGCGCCCCTGAGTTTGTGGACGAGCCGTTTGAAATCAATCCCGATAAGCTAACGTTATTCGCACCGTGGGAAATGCCGGTCGAAAGCGATTGGGACTTTTTGAATTATCCGCACGTTTATCAGGTTTCGCCGACCGAAATGTTTTTTGCAGGACCGTCTCGCCATCCGGAGGCATCGCTCGAAGGCTATGAGACTTTTCGTTTCGACCTTACCAACCCGTTAGGCAATCAGGTGCCATACGGCGGGTTTAGCGAGCTTTGGGAAGGTGGAAGCGTGATGTATCGCCCGGGCAAGTTCCTAAAAGCAGGCGGGGTAGAAGCCCTAGCTCCAGGATATATGCACGAAGAAGTCGAGGCAACGGAACACACCCAGAAACTCTATCTTGATCTTGAACAAAACAATACATGGCATTACGCTGCGCCGATGACTCGAAAGCGTTTGGACCACAACATGGTGTTATTGCCAGACGGCCGCGTTTTCGCCGTTGGC
Organism: Fimbriimonadales bacterium; assembly: GCA_039927135.1. GTDB lineage: Bacteria > Armatimonadota > Fimbriimonadia > Fimbriimonadales > ATM1 > JACDEQ01. The sequence goes on from JBDSVQ010000043.1 coordinate 3,591, forward strand.
GGCGCGCAGTATCATAAGTTCTCGCTTCGAAAGAAGGAGGCTTACTGGGTTCAGGACGGCGAAATTTGGGACCCGGATGCGAACACTTGGAGTCTTACCGCTGCTTTTGGCGGTGGGATTCGGCCCAACGTATTTCGCGGCTACCACTCCACGGCAATGCTAATGCCCGATGCCCGAGTTTTAGTCGCCGGCGGTGATACGAATGGAGAGCTCACGCCACAGCCACCTTCCGGCCATTTCTACTTGCCGGACTACGGTGCGGGTACGCGCCCTGAAATTGTTAGCGCTCCGGATACGATCGCGATCGGTTCTTCTGGTAACCAGGTTGTAACGGATACGGAGATCGGTTGGTACAAGGTGGTGTTGGTCGGCCTCGGCTCGGTGACGCATTCTTTGGATAGTAATCAGCGCTGGGTGGAGTTGAGCATGCTGGTGGACGGACCGACCGACGATCCGGTCTTTCACGGACCGACCTCGACTACCGAGACGCCCCTGGGGCACTACATGCTTTTCGTGCTAAAGGAAGAAGATGGCAGGTGGCTCCCCTGCAAGATGGCAAAGTACGTTAAGGTCGTACCGGCGAAGTAGTAGATGGGGTAAGTGCCCTAGTAATAACCTCGCACTGACCGCAAGGGCCGTCGATCATGTCGTAACTAAGTTCGATGTAGTAGAGCCTGTCGTTACGGAACAGATAGAAGTTTGCGTACCGACCGTACCAACCGTCTTTGTTCTTGGGTGTGTAGCGCTGGTATATCAGCTCTTGTGCGCTGAAGCGTTTGCTATACAAAGACTGCGACGGTAAGCCGAGCTTATCCATAACTTGCTTTCGCGTCATACCGAGAGTGATGTCAAGTCCGGTCTGGGATTTAAACTTTGCTTCTGAAAACTCCTCGCGATTCTCGGCGAGGGAACGCTCAGGCAGGTTGCTCTTGGACGATGGCCAGCCCTCGTTAATGCCGATCGCCGCTAGAGAAGAAGTTAGAGTTAGGCGGCGGTGCGCGCCATCGCAATCGAGCGCCCAGTAGAGGTATGCGTTTGCAGCTGGATGGTGCAAGGCTTCGTACCCGCGACCATCAATGTGCCTGCCGGCAATCTGCGTGTCCATCGTCGCGCACGCATGAGCAGCAACAAGAAGTAAGAGGAACGCCACGTTCTTCATGACCAAATTGTAACCCGATTCGTCACACATGAGACCGTCGAACAAGCAGACTTTGGCCGACTAAGAAAAAGGGCGGGCACAAGGCCCGCCCTTTTGACATCGGAGCAGCGAGGTTATCGCTTGACGAACTGGAAGCCTCGTCGTGCGCGCTTTCGGCCGTACTTCTTTCGTTCCTTCACGCGCGGGTCGCGGGTGAGGTAGCCGGTGCGGCGAAGCGGCGTGCGCAGGTTCGGGTCCATATCGATGATCGCGCGGGCGATACCGAGCTTGACGGCTCCGGCCTGGCCGGCAATGCCGCCGCCTTCGCAATCGGCGACTACATCGAGCTTGCCATCGAGGCCGACAGCCTTCATGGGGCTTTCGACGACCATCTCGAGCACCTTTCGGCCCAGGTAATCAGCCATGGGCTTCTTGTTAACAGTGACTATGCCGGTGCCCGGCGTGACCCAAACTCGGGCAATCGCGCTTTTGCGACGGCCGGTTGCGTAATACGTGTCTGCTTTTGCCATTACTTCTTATTGCCCACGATGAGTGCTTCGGGATTTTGTGCAGCGTGCGGGTGCTCGGCACCTGCGTAAACCTTGAGTTTTGCGAACGTCTTGCGGCCTAGGCGATGCTTGGGGAGCATTCCCCATACGGCTCGCTCAACCAGCTTTTCGGGCTTGGTTTCGAGCAACTTGCCGCGAGAAACGCTCTTGATTCCGCCCGGGTAGCCGGTGTGGTGGTAAACAAGCTCGTCGCGCTTGCTGTTGCCTGTCAGTCGGATTTTCGAAGCGTTGATCACGACAACGTGATCGCCGACATCCAGGTTATAGGCGAACGTAGGCTTGTGCTTACCGCGCAGGATTTGCGCGACAGCACCCGCGAGGCGCCCGACGGAGACTCCGTCGGCGTCCACCACGTACCACTTTTCTGTTTTGTTTTCTGCCGTTTGGGCGCTCATTATATTTCTCTATTCGCTCACAACACCGGGTGTTGAGTCACAAGCTATTCGTCACTTTCGGCGACCAACTCGCGATAATCGCGAAGTGTCCGCCCGTATTTTGCTTTTACGAGGGTCAGCCCCTTTGCCGGTAACACCACCGGCCAATTGACTTCGTCTCGTCTTTTCAGATCGGTCAGGATCCGGAAATCTTCAACTGTTCTTTTGCCACATCCGACTTCGAGTAGTCCCCCGGCGATTCGTCGCATCATCCCGCGAATAAACGCGGTGGCTTCCACTCTCAGTCTAATCTCGTCTCCCGTTTGCGTAACGTCTATTTTCTTAACTTCGCGCACCGCGTTCTTCAGGTCCACCAATTCTTCACCGAATGCCCGAAAGTCGTTGGTTCCATTCAGGAAACTCGCGGCCCTTTGCATTGAGTTCAGTTCGAGTTTTCGCCATGTTCCATAAACGTAGCGCGCTCTAAACGGCTCCGGCTTATCGGCTAGGGCGATTCGATAAACGTATTCGCGAGACCGCGCAAAAAAGCGCGAGTGAAACTCCATCGGCGTTTCGGCGGATTCGTGAACACGAATATCGTCGGGCAACAAGCGATTGATGACAAACGCCCACTTTTCCGACTCCATCGGGTTATCGGTAGAGAAGTCCGCGACCATTCCAATTGCATGCGCGCCGGAATCAGTCCGGCTGCAGCCTCGAAGGTCCGGGGTTTCTCCCGAGATCTCTTTTATGCAGCTTTTCAAGGTGCCCAGAATCGATTTTTGCTTGGCCTGTTCGGCCCAACCGCAATAATCGGTCCCGTCAAATTGGATCAGTAATTTGATCCGATTAATTCTATTAGTCGACCAGTTCGATAACGGCGGTCGGAGCTCCGTCGCCACGTCGCTGACCCGTCTTTGTGATTCGGGTGTAGCCGCCGGGGCGTTCCTTGTGGGCTGGCCCCACCACGTCAAATAAGTGCTTCACCAAGTCTTCGCCGTTGATTAGGCAGCGTTCTTGCAGTTCCTGCAGGCTGAGGCCAATCTTGCGAGCCGCAGACGAAGCCGTGCCGTGGCCAACAAGCAAGCGTCGCGCTCGGCGTCGAGCATCGAGCGTGTCCTTCTTAGCCAACGTCACAAGCGGCTCAACGATGCGCCGAAGCTCTTTCGCACGGCCTTCCGTGGTGTGCACGTAGCCATGTCGGATTAGCTGGCGCGCGAGGTTGGTGAGCAGCGCGCGGCGCTGATCGCTAGGCAAGCCAAGTTTGCGTCGGTCTACTCTATGTCTCATTCGTCACCTAACTCATCAAGATTGATCGTCGCGGAGCGTCCACCCTTGCCGGGCTGCAGCGACAGGCCGCGCTCCGCAAGCTTCTCGCGAACCTCGTCCATGGCGACAGCGCCGAAACCCTTCAGGTTGCTCAGCTCATGCTCGGTGAACTTCAAGATATCTCGAAGCCCGCTGACCTGTGACCGGCGAAGCGCGTTGAGCGTTCGCAAGGTGAGGTCCAACTCCTCGAGAGGCGTATCCGGGATACCGGAAAGCTCGCCTTCGATTTCCACGTCCTCTTCGAAAGAAATCTCCATGCCGCCTGCGCCGAGTTCGACGAACGGCTTGACCTCATTCATGAGGATTTGGGCTGCCTGACCAACGGCGGCGGACGGTGTCACCGCACCGGTCGTCCAGACGTCGAGCGTAAGGCGCTCGTAGTCGGTTCGCTGTCCGACACGGGTGGCTTCCACTGCGTAGTTCACCTTCTTGACAGGAGTGAACTGCGAGCCGAGGGGGATCAGTGCGATCGTTCCCTTATAGCGGTCTTGCTTATCGGGGAGGACGTATCCCTTACCCCAGCTTACAAAAAGTTCGATGTTCAGCGTGGTCTTGGCCTCGCTGATGGTGCAGAGATAGGCCTCGGGGTTGATGATCTCCATGTACTCGGGGCATTCGATATCGGCACCGGTTACGCGGCCCTTGCCCTTTACATTGATCGTCAACTCGGCGTCCTCTGTCGGAGCGGTAGGAGTGTTGACCCGGATCGCGACATCCCGAAGGTTCAGGATGAGTTCGGTCATGTCTTCCTTCACGCCAGGAATTACGGAGAACTCGTGCAGAACGCCCTCAACCCTAATGGCAGTCACCGCTGCTCCGGGAATGCTGCTAAGCAGCACCCGGCGAAGCGAGTTGCCGATCGTCTGGCCGAAGCCGCGCTCGAGAGGGGTGAGCACGAATTTGCCGTAAGTGTCGGTGGTTTGTAGTGTGTGGATCTCGCTCGTCATGGGTTACCTTGTGTAGAACTCGACGATCAGCTGGTCGTTGATCTCCAGGGTCACGTCGGATCGCTCCGGCATTCGGGCGACCTTGCCCTCGAAAGTCTTGTCGTCAATCGATAGCCACTCGGGCTGTCGGCCGGCTGCCACTTGCTGGACTGCCTCTTGGATGTATCGGCTCTCTCGCTTGCTCTCGTGCAAGCCGACCGTATCTCCAGGGCGCATTTGGAAGCTGCTGATGTTCACTCTTCGGCCGTTAACGGTGAAGAAGCGGTGCGAAACAAGTTGCCGGGCCTGTCCGCGGCTGGTCGCCCAGCCGAGTCGGAAGACGACGTTGTCGAGCCTCGTTTCGAGCAGGGCGACTAGGTTGTCACCTGTGACGCCTCGGCGTCTGGCTGCCTCATCCATATAAGCGGCGAACTGCTTCTCGCGCAGCTGGTACATGCGCTTGAGCTTTTGCTTTTCTAGCAGCTGCTCGGCGAATTCAGTGAGCCGTCTGCCCCGCAGAGCGTCGTCGCCGTGTTGACCCGGCGGCTTGTTTCGGCCTTCTCTTTCGATCTGGCACTTGCGCGTGTAGCATCGCTCTCCCTTAAGAAAGAGCTTCTGCCCGGCGCGGCGGCACAATTTGCATTTTGATTCCCAGATGACTGACATTGTTAGTTTGTGTTAGACCCGGCGTCGCTTCGGCGGTCGGCAGCCGTTGTGGGGCAAGCGAGTAACGTCGCGTACGGAAACGATGTCGAGGCCGCTTGCCGCAAGAGAGCGGATTGCGGTTTCTCGTCCACCACCGGGGCCACGAACCCAGATATCGAGCCGTTTGACGCCTTGCTCCATAGCGCGCTTGGCAGCCTGATCGGCGGCGACTTGCGCGGCGTAGGGCGTGCCCTTTCGGCTTCCCTTGAAGTTTGCGTTTCCGGCGCTAGACCAGCAGATAACGTTGCCCTGCTTGTCGGTCATCGTGATGATCGTGTTGTTGAAAGACGACTTGATGTGCGCCACAGCGTGGATAACGTTTCTCGAGGTCTTCTGTTTGCCCTTTGTGGGAGTTCCTTTCCGTGCCATGAATTACTTCGTTACCTTCTTCTTGCCTGCAACCGTCTTCTTCGGTCCCTTACGGGAACGAGCGTTGGAGCGGGTGTTTTGGCCGCGTGTCGGGAGACCGTGTCGGTGTCGTAGGCCGCGATAGCACCGGATCTCCATAAGGCGGCGGATGTTCTGCTGGACTTCTCGTTTGAGGTCTCCCTCTACTTGATAGTCTCGCTCGATGACTTCTCTAAGCTGGGCGACCTCTTGGTCGCTCAGTTCTGAAATCTTTCGGGTTCGGTCGACGCCGGCTCTATCGCAGATTTCGCGAGAGGTGACAATGCCGATGCCATAAACGTAAGGGAGAGCGTATTCAACTCTCTTGTTGCGGGGAAGGTCTACGCCGGCGATTCTCGCCATTTAGCCCTGCCTCTGCTTGTGCTTGGGGTTTTTGCACAGAACGCGCACGACGCCTTCGCGCCGTACGATCTTGCACTTATCGCACATCTTCTTTACACTCGGTCGAACCTTCATTGTGATCACGTTTGTGTGCGCTGAGACAGCCACACAGGCACGCCTAAAGGTAGACCTTCGGGCGCGAACGGTGAGTATACCTCGGCTGTGGACGCGTTGTGTCAACCGGAAACCGGTGTTTTATAGGTCAACGTATGACTCGCCATTGGCTACGATTCGAAGGTCGACAGGGTCGCCTACTTTGAGCCCCTTGAACACCTTCGCTTCGACGCAAACGAAGGCTGGCGCGATCCCGGGTGCGGTGTATCCCACACGGTACTTCCTGTGAAGTGCGCCCATAAATTTAGACACAAGTTGTTTGTAGCTCCTCCGCTCTGAGCATTTCGAAATCTGCCGGAGACTCGTAGCCGAGGCTAGAGTGCAGCCGGGTCAGATTGTAT
>JBDSVQ010000044.1:0-4360 GCA_039927135.1 Fimbriimonadales bacterium
CAGCACATCAACTACACGAACATCTGCAACAAGTTCTGTAAGTTCTGCTCGTTTTACGCCAAGAAAGGCGGGCCGGCGCCGTATGAGATGACTCTCGACGAGGTTCGTATGGCGCTGCGCAAGCACAAGGATCAGCCGATCACAGAGATCCATAGCGTCGGCGGTATCAACCCTCGACTGCCTTACTCCTATTATATGGACCTGCTCCGCGTGATGAAGGAGGAGCGGCCGGGCGTGCACGTGAAGGCGTTCACGGCGGTGGAGATCGCTGAGATTGCGCGTGTTGGAAAGGTTTCGATGGAGCAGGCGCTTCGCGATTTGATCGAAGCGGGGTTAGATTCGCTGCCAGGTGGCGGGATTGAGATTCTTAGCGATCGTGTTCACGAGGAGCTTTTTGGCAAAAAGCTTCGCGGAGAGGAATGGCTCGAAGTCGCCCGCATCGCATCGAAACTCGGCTTGAAGCAGTACGCGACGATGCTCGACGGCCACATCGAAACCGACGAGGAGCGGGTTGACCACCTTATTCAGCTTCGGGAATTGCAGGATGAGACCAAGCACTTCCTCTGCATGACGCCGCTTTCGTTCCATCCGGAGAACACCGAGTTGCCCGATACGCCCCACCCCACAGGCGACGACGACTTGCGCAATATCGCGGTCAGTCGGTTGATGCTGGACAACTTCGACCACATCAAGAGCTTTTGGATCATGAACAGCCCTGCCGTTACGCAGGTGGCGCTTTGGTATGGCGCGGATGACGCCGATGGCACCGTTTACGAATACGAGATCACTTACGAGGATGGCGACTTCGGGAACAAGTCGCAGTCTCTGCACCCTGCCAACATGATCGCGATGATTCGCGAGGCGGGAAGGATTCCGATCGAGCGGGATTCGCACTACAACGAGATCGTTCGAGACGATGAAGAGCCGACTTTGCGGCCGCAGCGGATCCCGTTGCCGATGGCGAGATAGCGGCATGCTTCCTTTTCACACCATCGCAGATGTTGTGTTCCTGATTGGCACCATCCTGTTAGTGGGGACGACCTTCCCGGCCAGCCTCGCGCGCGATGATTGGCATTTGTCCCGTGGCAGCCAATCCTGTAAAATGAAGCCATGACTCTACAAGTGATCGTGCACAAAGCCGAGGGGGGAGGCTTTTGGGCGGAAGTTCCTGCTCTCCCAGGCTGCGCCACCCAGGGCGAGACGATGGAAGAGCTTATGGCAAACGTGAGGGAAGCGGTGGACGGCTGGCTCGATGTGAAGGCCGACCTGCCCCTCGACGGCGAGATCCTCGAGATCGCGGTGTGAAGTCTATTACCGGGAAGGACTTCTGCAAGACCCTCGAGCGGCACGGGTGGACGCTCCTCAGAGTAAACGGCAGCCACCATATCTTCGGCCACGCGGATCGACGTGAGCGCATTTCCGTCCCCGTTCATGCAGGAAAGTCGCTTAAGCCCGGGTTGCTACTACACTTTCTCAAGCAAGCCGGCATGGAGCAATCCGATATCTAGGCACGGCGGGAGAGGCGCGGTGCTCGCAAGGAAACTCACAATGCATCGAGATTGTTAGCGACGAAAAGCCGACGCCGTTGCCGTACTGCGGCAGGCTCACCGGTACTCGCGCAATAATTGCGTCCTCGATGGAAGCCGTCACACAGTTTTGGAACGAAGTCTGGTCTGAAGGGCGGGTGGAGCTATTGCCCGAACTGTTCGCCGAAGGGGCCGTCGAGAACGGCGAGGTTCTGGATTTGGAAGGCTTCAAAATGGGTGTCCTGCGCTGGCGCGAGATATTCCCGGACTTTAGAGTTCACATCGACGAATCACTCATCGTCGGAGAGGACCGTGTGGTGACACGCGTTACGTACACGGGCACTCAAGTGCTACCGTGGGCGGGCCTACCCGCCACCGGCAAGAGCACGCGCGTCATCGGAATCGATATCTTTCGACTTGCCAATGGAAAGATCACCGAACTCTGGCACTCTGCGGATCATTTGGAGTTGGCGATCCAACTTGGCGGCAAGATCGTCGAGAAAGAGATTTAGGGAAGCCAGGCTCAAAGGGAAAGCAACAACGTCTCTGACTTCTCAGGAGCAGCAACGCTGACCATGTTAGTCAAAGGTCATCACGAAGTCCAACACGGGCATATTAGCGTTCGCGTTGCCGACCGCCGAAATGCGCACCACCCGCACAACGACCCTGACACGTTTCGCATTCACTTCACGAGTAAGCACGTATCCTATGCTTTCGATGGGTTGGTTGACCACGGCGACCTTGTAGTGTTTTCGCGAGAAGAGCACTAAAGTCGGAGGGGGGTTGCGAATTCGTTAGCGCCGGCCGCGATAGAAATAGCCGCCTCCGCCGAGGAGGAGGATAACAATGATGATGATGAGGATAGTTGTTGTAGACATTGTGGGTTCCGGGCGAAGGCGTTGCTGCGCCACCTTTATTGACGCCGGTTTGACATCCAGATGAAGCAAATTCAGCTCAAATTCATCAGGGCGCGGCTTTCGTGTGAGGGCGCAAGAGACGTGTCAGCGTGTCGACCCACTTAAGGGACGGGTTTTTCAGAAGTCTTGGATGGCTCCTCGTTGGCCAGAACCAGGCCACCCTCGGCCAGTTGGATCGTCGCCTCGGCTGCCCCTTTCTTGATGACGGCGATCTCAGCAAGGCACTCCTTTTTCGTGTCGGTGCCGTGCGACGTGGCTACGACTTTTCTAAACAGCGTAGACTTCAGACGCCAAAACCAACTACCTTTGATCTTTTCGATAAGAAAAACCATAATTAGCCCCGGCAATATGATACCGGTCGCGAGACCAGTTTAGGCTGATTAAGAAAAAATTCACCCCAAACACCGGCTCTTGAGCGTGTGAGTGTCGGCAGATAGGTTGGAATCCCGCCGCGGAGCAATGTGGGCGGGCTTCCTGGATACAGGCCGGTTAGCGTGGCTGCCGCTCTCCGCTGTCCTGCTTCTTCATGCGCTCACCTTGCCGCTCCTCCCCGATGCGGTTCGGGGCGTTTTGCTGCTGGACCCGGTTGCTTCTTCTGGGGGCCTGGCCTGTTTCTTTGCGGTTGTCATCGTTGTTTTGACCTTGGCCCTGGTTTTAACTCTGGTTCTGGTTGTTCTTTCGATCTGGCATTGCCTTAACTTCTTGGCGGCTTGTATAAATCTCTTTTCAGTCGATTTGGGAGCCGGTAAGCCGGTTTGTTGCCCTTATTTACGCCCTGGTTTGGGGGTCTATCGCGTGCCTTTGGGAGGCAGCCCGCTTTACGTCGTGTCGCCGCGGCCTCTGTCCGCCAACATGCGTCGGGTGACAATGTTCTTACAATCTAAAGTTTCCCGGTGCGAAACCGCGATATTCGCGTAGTTATCGGTGGAGCCCATAGGGGAGGCTCCCTCTAATTTATAGAGTGTGGCGATTGAAAGTCGGTCCCGTCCAATACCGACCAGTAGATTGCCACGTGCCCTTAAAAGTTACGGAAAAAATAAAAATGAATAAATTCACTATCGCAGCAGCGCTTGTGGCCCTTGTAGGCTCGGCAAACGCAACTATTGTAATTGACACGCTATCGGCAGCGTATCCAGGCACGGAGAACATCCTGTACAACGATAACACGCTGATTGAGACCGGGCCGCTTGTTCAGGGGATAACTAACCAAACAGGCCTGATCGTTAACTGGTACGGCGCTGGGGAAGACCTGATCGCTGGAAACGAGCAAATTTCGCCCGTCGACGGCGCGTTCACCATGTTCTCAGTGGCCATGGATGAGCCTGGATTGGGCATCGCAGCCTATCAGTTCAACCTCAATGCGCTCGGCACAGGCGACGTCACGGTCAAGCTTTTCGAACAGGGTTCGCTTAGTTACAGCGAAACGTTTGTTGTGAATGAGCAGGGTCCGAACGCATTCCGTATTTACGGAACCGAGAAGGAAGTGTTTAGTTCGATCTCGATTATGTCGACCGTCGACCTTTCCGGCGTAAGCCAAAACCGCATTTCTGCGGTGCCTGGCGCCGTACCTGAGCCCGCCGCGTTTATCGCGTTGGGAATCGGATTGGCAGGTTTGTTAATTCGCAAGCGCCTTTCATAGTAGCGAGGAGAGCAGAAAGAGCCCGGGGAAACCCGGGCCTTTCAATTTAAGTCCGACATCTCGGCCTTTTTATTCTCGTACGGTGTTTAGGATGCTGATGCACCCAAGGACTTCTAGTTCTGCCTCGTCATGAAGCGGCATTACCCTGAGGAACATGTTTGCAAACTCGCCCTTTAGCCGAACTTCGCTTTCCTTACCCTTAACAGCGCCAAGATGCCCGGCGGCGGGACTCTCATAGCTGCCGATGTATTGAAGGTTGGAGAGTTCGACCTCGCCCA
>JBDSVQ010000045.1:0-2928 GCA_039927135.1 Fimbriimonadales bacterium
TAGAAAAACGCATTTCGCGGGTTCTAATGAAACGGAATCGATCCTGTGCAAGGCCATGCAGGAAGCAGACCTAATCGAATTTCTACGCGATCCGCACATCATGTTTTGCAGCGACGGCTCGCACGGCGGAGCGCACCCACGCGGGGCGGGAGCGTTCCCGCGCATTTTCGGGGTTTATGTGCGAGAGCAGAAAGTTTTGACGATGGAGGAGGCGGTGCGCAAGGCGACCTCGTTGCCGGCGAAGCGCTTTGGGTTTACTGACCGCGGCGAGATAAGAAAGGGCAAGGTTGCGGACATCGTCATTCTCGACCCCGCTAGGATTCGTGACCGCTCTTCTATCGAGGATTCGAGGGCCTTTGCGGTCGGGGTTGTGCATGTCGTCGTGAACGGTGTTTTGGTGTTGGAGAGCGAGCGCATGACGGGTGCAAGGCCTGGTGTTTCGTTGAAGCGCAAGGACGCCCGGTAATATGGGCGGATGAGAGAGACGGCAGAATCATTTTTTCACGCGTGCGAGTCAGGTAAGGGTTGGGAGGTTTGCCGGGAGTACTGCACGCCCGAAGCGACGTTTTCGGCGCAGTCCGATGTCTTGGGCGCGGTGCGGATGCTGGAGCACTATGTCGGTTGGATGCAGAGCCTGTTCGTAACGATGCCGGATGCCGGTTACGAGATCAAAGCGTTCGCGGTGGATGAGGAGCGGGGGAAGGCGATGGGCTTCGGGATGTTTCACGGCACGCACACCGGCGAGGGCGGCCCGGTAGCGCCGACGGGTAAGCGCGTGGAGGCGGAGTACGTTTACATCATGGAGTTCGAGGGCGGGAAGATTCGACACATGACGAAGGTGTGGAACGACGGCTTCAGCATGCAGCAGTTGGGTTGGGGATAATTCAGATCACGGTGGACTACGTTGAAATCAGATTACAAGGAGTTCCACCAAAGAAGGACGGTGCGAATTCAATGTGGCGGAAGCCAGTTGAAATTCCTAGAATTCGTGCTTTGCGCGAAGCGATGTTCAAAGAATTGGAAGGCAGCACGATTCACGACAAGAGTATTACCCTCCGATTAGTGGTGCATGCGGAGCGTCGGCATGGCGATCTGGACAATTTCTTGACGGGCATCATGGATGCATTGCAGACCCCACACAGTAGGGTGGGCCTAGACGCGAGCGATGACGCTGGGTCGGTAGCTGCGATGGACTGGGCGGCAATCGAGAACGATGCCCTTGTCGATTGCATAGATGCAAGACGCGACGCAATCCCGACTGGTGAGGCCTCCTATACGCTGCGTCTCGAGTTTTAGCCTCGCGAAAGATTGTTATAATCGTCGCAGGGAGTTGTTGCGCCACCAAGTCCTCGAGTTGCTTATAATGTTGGCATGTTGGGAACGGTAATTTTCACTCTCATGGCATCAGCTCTTTCGGCGGCGCCCGCCGAGCAGAACCCGTGGGATCTCTTGCCAGAAATTGACGCATCCTGCTCGTGGAAGCTTGTCACACAGAAACCGTGGACATCGGTACAAGATGCACCTAATGCCAAGGGGTCGCATTTTGACTCGAAGGGTAGGCACTTCAAGGTCGAGTCGGTTTCCTACGGACAGCCAGGCATTCTTGACCTCGGCGACTATCCAAAGTTGCTTACAGCCTTACGGGACGGGGACCGCATCACAACGGCGACCGGCAAGTCGGGACTGTTGGGAGCCCGCCTCGCGAGAAGCAGTTCGATCAAGGTGTTCTATGCCTACCCTTTGGTTGATTCGGGATCGTACTTCGTTATTCGAACCTACTGCGACGCTCGCGTCTTCGAGTGTGCTAAACACACCTGGTAGTTACCGGCCGAATACGTCAACTCTTTGCCCTCGACCGTCGACATAATAGAGGATCGGCTCATTCTCGTACATCACGAGCCTCAGTCGCCGGTTACCTTGGCGATCGAACATGACGATGCCCGGGTCCTTACCAAAGCAATCGAAGCTGGCCATTGGCTTTCCGTCTGCGTCGTTCAGGGCGAGCCCCACCGCGCCATCGCCTGTCCAAAGAGCCGCCCTCTGCTTGCCTTTGTCATCGATGACCTCAAAGCTGCGGGCCTTTATGCTGTTAGGGACTGCTTGCCAACCAATCAGGGCGGCCGCGATCCCGGCCGCCGCGAACGTTAACAGTAACCTATTTGTTCGTTCAAGCTTCTTCATCCTAGATTCGAGATCGGTGATCTTCTGTGAATACATTTCTACCTCCGGCGGAGAGACCGCACGAATTGAGAGTACCCGTTACCAAGCGGTCACGCGTCCGCTTCCTGGTCCCGGGACTCTGAGGTCTTGCTGGCCGGCGTGTGCCGGGGACTTGGGTGCTGTTATTCTCAGCGACCGATGGCTCATGGCACCCAAGTCCCCGAGGCAGCCCTTCAATCGCCGAAACGCCTCATTTTCACGACGGGGCAGCGGTTTACAGAGAAAAGTACCTCACCGACTTCGGCATAGAACCGCGCGCTCGACCAGGGGTAGTCTAGATCGTTTTCACACAGTCCACGGCGAACGGGATTCGCGTGCAGATAGTTGATGGCCGCATGAATTGCCTTCGTTGAAAACAGGTTTCTATCGAAGCCTTTGCCCTTTTGCCAGAATCGATACTTGTCGGTCAGCACTCCTAGCTTACCGGCAAGTGCCGGGCTCTGGGCCCTGATCAGAGTGAGCAGTGTTTTTGCAGTTCGCTGCCTAATGCTTTTTCTAACTTCCTCGATGCTGTATATAGGCTTGCGAAAGTGGATAAGCAGGTGGACGTGCTCCGGCATGATTACGTATGCCCAGATATCGAAGTCGTATTTTTTTCTCGCTTTATCGAGGCTCGAAAGGAAAACGGCTTTGGCATGATCGCTTGTGAGCAAGGGCAGCCTCTCGTAACAGCTGAATGTAAGGTCGTGGGCATCGCCGGGTTGTTGA
>JBDSVQ010000046.1:0-3982 GCA_039927135.1 Fimbriimonadales bacterium
TTTCGCATCGCGTGATTTACCACGTCAACGATAGAACCAAAACCGTGCACATCATCCGGATTTACCACGGACGCCGTGATCGACTAACTGATCTATAAAGTGTGTATGCTCTTGCCGTGCGCGGCGATTTCGTATGCTTCGAGCATAACTTCCGCCAGCGTCGGATGCGCGTGGATCATCGACGTCATGTAATCGAGCGTCGCTTCCAACTGAATCGCTGCGGCCCCGGCATGAATTGAGTCCGTCGCGTGCGGGCCGATAATATGCATTCCAAGCACTTCACCGTATTTCTTTTCAGCAACCACCTTGACAAATCCGTCCTGCTCGCCGGCAGCCATCGCTTTACCGTTTGCCCGAAAGTTAAACTTGCCGACCGTAACTTCGTAGCCTTGCGCTTTAGCCTGGCCTTCAGTCAGGCCAACACTAGCGACTTCGGGAATCGTATAAACGCAGTTCGGGACAACTTTATAGTCCATCAACCGCTCCTTGCCAGCGCAATTCATCGCGGCGACTACGCCTTCCATGCTCGCAACGTGCGCCAATTGAATGTGGCCGATCACGTCGCCAATCGCGTAAATATTCGGCACGTGTGTCTGCATTTTTCCGTTGGCGACTTCAACGCCGCGCTTATGCAGTTTAACGCCGATCTTTTCAAGGTTCATGCCGTCCGTATTGGCCTTCCTACCAACACCGAGCAACACGACTTCCGCCTCCAAGACTTCAACCATGCCCGCCGAATTGACATGGCATTTCCAGCCGTTCTTCGTCTTTTCGGCCTTTTCGACCGTTGCGCCCAACCGAACGTCGACACCACGCTTCTTAAACGATTTGCCGAGTTCTGCACCGAGATCCGCATCGAACATCGGAATAAGCGAGGGCATCATTTCAACAACCGTCGTCTTCGAACCCAGGCCACTAAAAACGTAGGCAAACTCAACACCGACGGCACCGCCGCCGACAATCAACATACTCTTGGGAATCTTGGGCGCAAACACCGCATCGTCGCTCGTCCAAACGTTTTCTTCAGCGCTCTTCCCGAGGCCTTCAATCGGAAGATGGATAACGCTGGATCCGCCCGCTACAATAAAATTCTTGGCGGTCAGTTTCTTTTTCTTTCCGTCTTTCTCAACTTCGATGGTGTTCTTATCAACGAATGAAGCGAAACCCTCAACGTGCTCAATGCCGTTCTTTTTAAACAGCATTCCCACGCCGCCGCGCTGCGTCTTAACTATTTTTTCTACGCGCGCCTTTATGGCTTCGAAATTAGGCTTAACCTCACCTTTGAAATCAATCCCCATATCTGCCGCGTGCTTAAACTTATCAAGCGCTTCCACCGAAGCGATCCACGCTTTCGACGGTATGCAGCCCCAGTTAAGGCACGTTCCGCCGAGATATTCCTTTTCGACACACATGACCTTCAAACCAAGCTGCGCGGCCTGAATCGCGGCAACATAGCCGCCCGGCCCCGCGCCGATAACAATCACGTCAGCATCGAAATTTCCACCAGACATAGATAAGGGTTCCTCCTGAGGTAAGAGCGATTGGATTTGCCGAATAAGCGTCGAAACGGCACCCGAAGACTCGACCGTCGGCCCATTAGTCGGTGCCACGTTGAGAGGCGGCTTGTCCATTTATCGCATTGGCGTCAAGACGGGTCTTGCGCACCCGGAAGTATACCGCTTGGAAACCCCGCCAGCGTCTCGCCCGAGAACACGAACCGCGCCTTCGCGCTCGTGACCAAGGTTCCTTCCGGGCCAAGCGAAACCGCACAGTCGCCACCCGGGTTCTTGATCTCCGCCGCCACCAAGGGTCGGTCGCGGAAGATGCACGCCGCGGCAGCCGCGCTCCCGGTTCCGCAGCCCAAGGTCTCGCCCACGCCTCGCTCCCAAATGCGGATCGAAAACGCGTTGAACCTGTCGTCGCGCTGCCAGCACCAAATCACGCTAGTCCGCTCAGGAAACCACTCATGGTTCTCAATCGCTGGGCCTAGTTCTTGGAACTCGTCTTCGTCGGGAGGGCCATCGACCAGCAGTACGGTGTGAGTCGAGCCTACGTTGACCGACGTCGCTTTCACTGTTCGTCTGCCGATTCGCATGTCGCGGTTATATATCTCGCCAACCCCTTCTGCGATCGGCACTACCGATGGCTCGAAATTTGGTCTCGGCAAGCCGACGTCGATCCAGCCACCCAAAGTGAAGACGGCTTCGACGCCATTTCCACGGTGGGAGAGCGTTACATTTTTATCCGCGATTCCGTTTCGTTTTGCATGGAGCGCGGCGCATCGCAAACCGTTTCCGCAATAATCTTCGCTGCCGTCCGGATTGAACATCCGCATCACGACCTTGCCATCGACAACATCGTAAGTAAGCAATCCGTCGGAACCAATTCCGAATTTACGGTCACACAGTTGCACAGCAAGCTTAGGATATGCCGCCTCAGCCGACTCGCCGGCAAGCCACCGCGAAACTTCGGCTTCCTCTAACATCACAAAATCGTTGCCGATACTTTCGTATTTGTGAAACTTCAAGCTCATATAAGCGGCTCCAAACGCAATTGAACACGGCTACGCAATCCATCGAACCATGCTCCATCGGGCGTCACCAACGGGAACCACCATGCAGCCGGGCGTCTGTTCGATTTTTCTAAGCCTACCGAAGTCGTAATGGCTTCGCGCACGGTCCGCAAACGAGCAATTTCTGCTTCGCGCTCTATCGCGTGCCGTCTCTCTCTGGCCGTACGAATTGCCGGTGCGCTTGCTTCGTCTGCTTTGCGCTTTCTTAGCGTTTTTATTGCCTCTGTAAGTGCCCTTCTCTCGCTACGAAGGCCGGCGAGTTTGTCGCCAAGTGCGTCGCGTTTTTCCGTCTCTCCGCTGCGGAATGCAACGCCCCGCTCGATTTCGTCTTCTCGCCATTCGACCTTTATTGCTCGTATACGTTTGTGGATTTCGGCGATCTGTGTATTTAGCTCCCGCACTTTTTCATCGAGCGGTGCAAGCGCTTCGCGAACCGTCTCAAACTCTTCCTTCAGTCTCTCCCAACGGCCGCCACGAATATCCTGAAGGCATTCTAATAGAGAAGCCAAATTACGCACGCCCGATAATTTTTCAAGATATTGGCGCTGCTGCTCGCCCACGCACTTCCAGCTACACGCAAGCGTCGCGGCAGAAACCACATCAGCGCCGAATGGGCCGCGCAAGAACTCCGGCAACCGAAACCATCGGTTTGTGTTTTGCAGCGCGTCCAAGGAACCCAGCGAAATCCTCAATATCGGATGCGCTACAACATTAATTCCGCCCTCCGATAATTTCTCAAGCATCGCCCTAGTTTGCGAAACATATTGCGACGCACCCTCGTGAAAAGCAAAAACGAATTCCGAAGCCAACATCGCAATCAGAGTAATCGCTTTCCCGACCAGAACACACCGCCCGAAAGCCTTCTCCGTAACATCCGCCAAGTCTTGAATAGATTCGACAGGCTTTTCCAGCTTTACAAATTTCGGGTCGGGAGTCATAACAACCAACATCTTCGAAGTCAACCGCAACGTCCCACGGCCTTGCCCCGGGATAACCAAATCGAAAGGAATCGCCCCCGTGCCGAAGCGATCTAGCGTGTAAACCTCGGTATGCCGCACGGCGTCGTCATAAGCGGCTTTGGCCTTCCCCGCCGTTGCGGGGTTCAAAAACAAATCAACAAAGGCAAACCGCGGAAGCCCCGCCGTCGCAGGATCGAGGCGCAGCAGCTTCCCCGTCCGCGTGATCTCCGCAGGCACGTTTCGCCCCGCAACAATCCGGTGCAGCCGCGGCAACATACACTCATAAAACTCCGCAAGCGTCTGCCCTGGGCAGCCGTCGCGGGCCTCGCAAAGAAGGGTGTGCAGGCTGTCCTCCACGGCGTCGGTCGCGCCGTCCGCATTCTCCAGGCTCTCACGGCTCAGCTTCAACGCCCACGCAAACGTCGCCTGAATCTCGTCGAAAGCGCGATGA
>JBDSVQ010000047.1:0-9042 GCA_039927135.1 Fimbriimonadales bacterium
CTTGGGATCGCTCGGGAGGACACCGCTGCGATCGGCGACTACTACAACGACATCCCGATGCTGGAGTGGGCGGGCCATTCGGCGGCGGTTGAAAACGCGCCGGATGCTGTGAAGGCCGCTGCCCAGATTACGATGCCCTCGCACGATGCTCTGGGCGTCTCGGCGTATATCGAGTGGCTTTTTTCGAATTTGTGCGAATGGAATGCGGGTTCAATCGTCTACAATGAAGGGCGAGCGGTTTAACCGCTCGACTTCGTACGGAGAAAATTTATGAAAACACTTCTCAATTTTGCCGGCAAGGGGCTTGCTCTTGGCGTTGCGGCCTTCGCAATGGCCACGGCGTCTCAAGCTGGCGTTCTTACTGTTACTTCGCCCGTCGACGGAGCCTTTGTTGGATCCTCGACCAATATTACTTTTCGAATTTCCGGTGGCGTTTTGGAGGTCTTGGTCCGCGCAGTCATCACTTCGAAGGTCAACGGAGCCACGACGACGATCGAGACTCGCGTGACCCCCGACGAGAACGGCAACGTTCCGAGCGGCACGATGAACTGGGCCCCCAGCCAGTCGTTCCCCGAAGGCGATTACACGATTCGCGTTACCGCGACCGAGCCGGGCAACACCTACAAGCCGACCACTATTACGGTTACTTTGGATCGCCTGAACCCGCGGCTGTTCGAGTACAGCCCGATTAACAACAGCTTTATCAATGGCCCGATCACGGTGGTTGCCGCAGTGGACGAGCCGAACATTGACAGTTGGCGCGTCACCGTCAACGATGCCGACCTTCCCAACAACACGGGTTCTACTCCTAAGATCAGCGTCCTTTGGGATCCGACGAACATTGAGCTCGACGGCGAACAGACGCTGAAGATCATCGTGAAGGACCTCGCGCAAAACCAGTCGACGCAGAGCATTACAGTGACGCTCGATAGGGCTTCGCCGGTCGTCAACGTGGTTTATCCGCGAGTTAACCAGGAAATCATCCCAGCGTCGATGGTGACGGTTTTGATTTTGATTCAGGACATCACGTCCACGTCTGTCGATCCGGTTTCGGTCGTTGCCGAGATTCAGAAGATGGACGGCACCTTGATCCGCCGGGTTTCGCGGTTGGATTATCAAGAGGTGAATGGAACGACGGCACGGTGGATTGGTCGCTGGCGTGCGATTCTGCCTGCTGGCGTCGAAAATTTCCGACTCGTTGTTAACGTCGTAGACCGCGCTGGGAATGTCGCGGTAACACAAATCGTACCTTTGCGCCTTGGCCGCTAAGGGACTACTGGAGGAGCATAGCTAAATGAACGCAAGGACGCGGTGGATTGCCGGTTCAATGATAATGGTGGCGACGGCGAGTGCCGTTGCCCAGATTCCTGACGTACTCAACTCGTTTGAGATGGGTGGCCGGGGCATGGGTATGGGCGGCTCGATTTATTCGAACGTAACCGATGCCAGTGCGAGTTACTGGAATCCGGCGGGCCTCGGGCACATCAGCACGGGTGTTGCCGAGATCAACTATAGGAACCGACCCAGCAACAACACCACACTTACCGGACCTTTCTCGAATCCTGATGAGTCGACTGATCCGCAATTCGGGCGAAACCAGATTTCGTTCGCTGGTGCGGCGATTCCGATTGGCCGAGGCACTCTGGGCATCAGCTACGCCGTTGGCGGCCATGCCCGAGAGCTTCGCCGTGGTGAGGGGCTGGTCGTTGACCCCGGCGAAGGCATTACGGCCAATGTCGATACTCTCGACGCCATAACGCAGGAGTTCATCACTCTTGCTTACGGCTTCAAGCGCGGCGACGCGATGTCGGTTGGTCTCGGCCTCGTAATCGCTCGGGAAACCATCATGAGCGCATCGAGAATCGAGCTGTTCCAGAACGGAACTCCGATTCCGAGCCCAGATCCCACTGACACCCAGGAAGACGCCAACGGTATCGGCGCGATCATCGGTGCCCAGTTCACATCAGGTCCTAACACATCCTACGGAATCAGTTTCCGATCGCCCATTAAGTTGAGTGGCTATGACGAGCTCAACAGCCTCTCCGGCGAGATCCCCGCAAAGATTCAAGGCGGAATGCTTTTCAGGAAGGATGGGCTTAGGGGCGGCAAAGATTTCCTGATCGCCGGCGTCGACGCCATGTACTTCTTCAAAGCGAACGGCGGCAAAGCCTTCGAGCGCAAGGGTCACGTCTCAGGTGGTGTAGGCGTCGAGTACAACCTTTCTCAGCGATTTGGCTGGGTACCGATTCGGCTTGGCGTTCACGCGACGTCTGGCGGAGGGCCTGGCTTCAAGGGGCGAACCGTGTTTACGTTCGGCGCCGGATTCCGCCCAAACGGCGGCAATTTTTGGTTTGACTTCGCGGCTGCTACCGGAAGCGGCCAAAACAAACCTGACTTCGCGGTCTCGCTTGGGACCAAACTAGGTAGATAGAACGAGAGACAACTTATGCGAACGATCAGAATTCTTATCGCACTTTCTTGCTTCGCGATCGCGGCTTCCGCGAGCGCTCAAGGTTGGGTGCGGCCCTACGAAGATGGACTGCGCCTTGCAAAAGCAGGAGCGTGGCCCGAGGCAAAAGCCAAGTTCGAAGAGGCGATCCGCAATCGAGCGGACGACACGAACAAGGCAAGCCAAGTTGGCGGCTCGATCGCCGACCGGCGGCCTTGGCGTGAAGGCGCGCCTTATTCGCCCAACTTCGGCGCAGCCTATGCCACTTTCAAGATGGCTGCGGACGCACCGGATATGGGAATTCGCAAGGACCGCCTGACCGAGGCGATTACTCGGTTTAAAGGGCTGCTTGCCAAGGGCCAGGTGAGCCAGGAAGCTCTACTCTTCCTCGCTGCGGCTTACGCCGCAAATGAGCAGAACCGCGAGGCGCAAGCCACGCAAGATCAGCTCAACGCGATGGAGGCGGGCACCGGCTTCAAAATTGACCAGGAAATGCTGGACCAGATGGACATCGCCGCACTCCGAGGCACCACGATCCCTGCCGGCAGCATGGGCGATCCGCGCACAGGCGCAATCCAACCGAACGAACTTCCGCGCATTGGGGTTGGCTCCGCTACCGGGGTCGTCCCGCCCCTAGAGCATAAATTTGCCCTCCTCATTGGTAATTCTGCTGCCGACGGACCCGACTTTGCTGTCAACGATGTTGACCTGCTTGCGGAAGCTCTTGCGAAGCACGCTGGTTACCCGGAAGCGAACATCGTCTCCCTAAAGAACGCCAGCGTTGCAGAAATGAAGGCGGCGGCAGCGTCGCTCGCAGAGCGCATGCCGGACAGCGGCACCGTCATGGTGTTCTATTCAGGCAACGGAATGAACGATTTAGCATCCGGCAAGGACTACGTTTCGGGAGCGGACTCTCTCGCCGGAGCCGTCGGTTCCATGATGCCGAAGGCTGACCTCTACGAAGCCTTCGTCCCCAAGGGATCTTCGATCTTTGCTTTCTTCCAGGTCGATAGGCCACTGGATCCTCAGGAGCGGTACTTTGGAATGGAGATTCCGGTTGTCGGCAGAATCATGCAATTGCAGTCCAACTCACCCGGTGAGCGCGCCTACGGCACCGTCGTCGACGGCAAGCAGTACGGCGCCTACGCTTACGCGATGGCTCAAGTCTTGAAGTCGATGCGGAACAATCGCATTCCAATCAGCGACTTCGCGTGGGCAACCTTTTATGAGGTTCGACGCGGTACCAACGAAGGCGGCGGCGGTGGGTCGCAAACGCCGACGCTCCCGGTCACGCAGACCATGTCAACTACGGCTCGGTTCTAAAGTCAGGGCACCGTATCAAACTGCTTCGGCACTTGTGCCGAAGCAGTTTTCTTTAGAGAACCCCGGCAGCCTTCAGTGTGTGCTGCACATGTCGGAGGTGATGTTTTAGATCAAAACATTCTGCGACTTCTTCTTTCGTCAACCGTGAGACAACATCTGGATCGGCCTCGACAGACGATCGGAAGTCCTCACCTTCCCAAGCCTTGGCCGCGCTTCGTTGTGCAACTTTATACGCGTCTTCACGCAACATGCCCTTGCCGACAAGGGCCACCATAATGTGCTCCGAAAATACGAGGTCTCCCATTTTTCGCAGATTTGCTTCCATTTGTTCTGGGAAAACTTGCAAGCCTTTGAGGATCGATGTCATGCGCAAAGTCATGAAATGCGCAAGGTGGAACGAGTCGGGAAAAACGATTCTCTCCAAACTAGAATTGGTTAGATCTCTTTCATGCCAAGTGGCAACGCTTTCCACCATAGCATGCGCATTTCCGCGAAGCAATCGCGCCAACCCGCAAACCGTTTCGCTATTCCAGGGATTACGCTTGTGCGGCATTGCGCTGCTGCCGGTCTGACCGCTGCCAAAAGCCTCTTGTACTTCCAATATTTCCGTGCGTTGCAAATTCCGCAACTCCGTTGCAAACCTCTCCAAAGATGCGCCGTAAACTGCGAGCGCGTTCAACATTGTTGCGTGACGGTCTCGCGAAACAATCTGTGTCGAAGCTGGGTCAGCGGAAATGCTTAGCAATCGACAGACTTCGGCCTCCACCTCTGGTCCGCACACGCCGTGAACTCCCACGGGGCCGCTAACCTTGCCGACGGAAACTTCATCTCGTGAGCGCCGCAGCCGGTCCTCGTGCCGAAGCATTTCTGAGTGCCAGCCGGCGAGTTTGAAACCGAAGGTAATCGGCTCGGCGTGGATGCCGTGTGTTCTGCCAATCATCGGCGTGTCGGCATGCTCTTTCGCTAGCCGGGCGACTTCGGTGCGAAGCTCTTGGGCGCCGCGGATGAGCACGTCGAGGCTTCGCCGAAGCATTAGGGCGAGCGCCGTGTCGATCACATCGTAGCTCGTGACTCCGAAGTGGATGTACTTCCCAGGCTCGCCAGCGGTCTCCGCCATGTTGCGGACGAACGCCATCAAGTCGTGCCTCGTTTCCTTCTCGATCTCCTCCATACGCTCGAGATCAAAGGAGGCCGAAGCGGCGATCTCGTCGCTGGTTCCCTTTGGGATTCTTCCCAACTTCTCGTTCGCGCGGCAGATCGCTACTTCAACGTCGAACCAAGCTTGTGTCTTGTCCTCAGGACTCCAAATCTTCGCCATTTCGGCGGTCTGATACCGTTCGATCACTCTGAGATTATGAACGCTAGGCGACTAACCGGCCGACCGGCCGATTCGTGCGCGGTCACGCATGGTCGAGCAGGTACTCCAAACACTCCTCGTCAACCGGCCTTGCGACAAAGGCGGTCAGGAACCCCGGCCAGCCAACCATGCCGTCGAGGCGGTAGCTCTCGGGGACACCGACGAGCACAAGTGGAAGGCTCGCGGCGCTGGATTTCATCTTCGCCTCACCAAACCTAATGTAGCCTGCAATACGATTAGGGGGATTCAACGTCGACAGCAGATCAAGGATCATAAGGTCTGACCCGACCCCGACGTTGAGCGCCCGTTCCCAGCTAGCCTCCAATGAGAGCGCGAGTCTTCGCCGCCCGCACACGTCGCGCAAGTCGGCGATAAGCGCCGGATCGCTACTGATAAGGATTACCTTCTTCATCTATGACCCAAAACTAACAATCGCGGGACCGTCACCCGTCTAAACTCTCACATGAAGTTCTTACTTCGATCCGCAACGTTGGCGTTATCGGCCTTAGCAGCAAACGCCTTCGCCGTCCGCTTCAGCGTGACTTACCCGGGCAGCGTCATGGCGGGCGAGTTCACGGGCAAAGTAGTCGTCTATCTTTCGACGGGAAGAAGCGAACCGAGGTTCGGGCCGAATTGGTTTAACCCGCAGCCAATGTTCTCAAAGGACTTCGAGAAAATCGGTGCGGAGCAAGCGATGGTCGTCGACAAGTCCTCTGTAGGTTTTCCAGCGACGCTCGATCAGTTGAAGCCGGGCGAGTACACGGTGCAAGCCGTGATCGACCGAAACCTTGGCGGCAGGGAGGTCGGGACTAGCCCGGGAAACATCTTTTCAAAGCCGATGCGAATCACCATCGGCGCATCTACCGGCACGATCGACATCGTTTGCGACCAAGTCGCGCCGGACGAGCGATTTCAGGATACGGACGCCATCAAGGCTGCACGCCATCGATCGGATCTGCTCTCGAAATTCTATGGTCGCTCGACCATCATGCGGGCCGCGGTGATTTTGCCGGAGAGTTGGACGCCAACAGGCACCAACACCTATCCGGTGATCTATTCGATTCCCGGGTTCGGCGGTACGTTCTTGAGTTATAGCGGCAGGAGTGATCGAGGCGGCACGAAACGAGACGGTGAGGAATTCATCATGGTGCATCTCGACCCAACGGTCCCGACCGGCCACTGCGTCTTCGCCGACAGCGCTAACAACGGACCCTGGGGAGCGGCTCTCGTAAAGGAGTTCATCCCGTTTATAGAGAAGACATACCGCGGATTCGGCAAGCCGGAGGGCAGGTTTGTCACGGGGCATAGCAGCGGCGGCTGGAGCAGCCTTTGGCTCCAGGTGAGCTACCCTGACTTCTTCGGTGGCACGTGGTCGACATCGCCGGACCCAGTTGACTTTCGCGACTTTCAGCAGATCGACCTGTATCAGCAGGGCGTGAACATGTTCACGGACTCGGCCGGCAAGCCGCGACCGCTAGCTCGCCGTGGTGACGAGCCCACCATTTTCTACAAGCAGTTTTCCGACATGGAGAGGCCGATCCGCGGCGAGCAGCTGGGCTCTTTCGAAGCAGTTTTCAGCCCCAAAGACAAAGACGGGCAGCCAAGGAAACTGTGGGACAGGATAACCGGAGCGGTCGACAACGAGGTCGCGCTGGCTTGGCGAAAGTACGACATCGGCCATATCTTGCGAACGAATTGGAAGGAGCTTGGCCCTAAACTCAAAGGCAAGCTGCACGTTTACATGGGGACGCAGGACACTTTCTACTTGGAAGGCGCGGTGGAGTTACTGGAGAAAGACATGAAGGCGATTGGCTCGGATGCGAAGGTCGAACTCTTCCCAGGGGATCACGGCACTGTGATGACTCGGGCGCTTCGGGCACGGATTGATAAGGAGATGGCGGACGCGTGGCGGGCTAAGCAGACCGCGCCGCTTCCATAGCGGCGTCGAAGTCCGGCAGTTCAGTCCACTCATTCATGTATTCGGCGTGAACCAGGGTGCCGTTGCCGTCAACCACCAGCGCTGAGCGCTGCAGCAGCCGGTGCGAAGGAATCACGATTCCGAACGCTTTCCCGAAAGCCATATCCTTGTGGTCGCTTGCAAACTCCATGTGAGTCAGCCCGGCGTCTTTCGCGAAACGCGCCGAGGCGAACGGCAAGTCCGCGCTCACGTTGACAACCTGGATGCCCTCAGGTAGCTGTGCCGACTGCTCGTCGAAATTCTTCGCTTGGGTCGCACAGAGGCCCGTGTCGATCGACGGGGTCACGGAAAACAGGACGGTTTTGCCAGCGTAGTCCGAGAGCTTTTTCGGCTTGGGACCATCAGGAGTAACGACTTGGAATTCGAAATCGGGGACTTCGGAGCCAACCGAAAGCGTGTCTGTAGGGATTTCTATGGGGTTGCCGGTTAGGGTAATGGTTCTCATTGCTACTCTCCTGTTACGTCTATGAGCGCGGAAACGGGGGCATCGCCAAGGATGGCGCGGCCCTTCAGGAACGAAAGCTCCACAAGGAACGAATACCCGGCAGCCTGGCCCCCGAGCGCTTCTACGAGCCTGGCAGCGGCCGCGGCCGTGCCTCCTGTCGCGAGTAGGTCGTCGACGATAGCCACCCTGTCGCCGTCGCTGACCGCGTCCCGGTGCATCTCCACCGTGTTCGTGCCGTATTCGAGGGAGTACTCCTCTTTCAGCGTGTCAGCCGGCAGTTTGCCTAGCTTGCGTACGAGGACAAGGGGCAGGTCCAACGCCAAGGCGATGGGTGCCCCAAAGATGAAGCCGCGGGACTCGATGCCGGCAATTGCGGTGGGGTTCCATTCGCGGCACTCGGCGGTCATCCGCTCTACCACCTCTCGAAAGGCGCTCGGGTCCTGTAGCACTGGGGTTATGTCTTTGAAGACGATACCGGGCTTGGGGAAATCGGGGATGTCTCGAATAAGGCTCGTAGCAAGCAGGTCACTCATAGGTTGCGAAGGCAATTTACCTGAGGCAACGAGCAACACTGAACACCCTTAGTCGGGGTAAAACCTTACAATAAGGGTGCGTTCCGAGTGAACGTACTGCGGAACCCATCCGTCTTAACTCAATAGCAGGCAATGAACTTCGTCAAAGCACAAGCCCAACAGAATGTGTTCTCGGACGCACGGATCGAGGAAGCAAAACTCGTTCGTCAGGTTCGAGAAGGCTACGACGACGCGCTCCGTAGCTTGGTCGACAAGCACCGCTTGAGGCTGATTCGCACGGCCGCCAACATTCTCCGCGACCCCATGGAAGCAGAGGACGTGGCTCAGGAAGCCTTCTTGAAGGCCTTCCGCGAGTTGCACCGCCTTCGCGACGACCGAGCGTTTGCGTCGTTCATCTATCGCATCTGTGTGCGTTTGTGTGTAGATCGGCTTCGATTGAAGCGCGCTGAACCCACGGCTCTCGAGCCGACCGAGCGAACCCCCCAAGGTTCGATCGAGACGCGCGTTTTGGTCGAGAGGCTCCTGGATAAGCTTCAGCCCGATCTCCGTGCCACGTTAGTGCTCCGCGAAATGGAGCAAATGAGTTATGAGGAAGTTGCCCGATTGATGGAGGTGCCGATTGGAACCGTGCGCTCCCGTCTACACACGGCTCGCGAGAAGTTTCGCGCGCTGTGGATCGCGGCAAACGAAATGGGATAAGCAATGTTATTCAAATTCGCCTGCAAGCGATACCGCAGAATTTTTACCAACGCCCGCGAGACTGAGATCTCCCGGGCGGAGTCCGATTTTCTTAACCTGCACGAGGGTGCCTGTTCGAGGTGCTGCTCTTACTCGCTGCAAGTCAACGCCCTGATTGATGCCATCAGTGACGCCGCAATCGAGCCTGTGCTCGTTTCGCCAGACTTCACCGAGGACATCGTTCGAGGCGTTCGCAAGATGCGCCGGGACAGCTACCGA
>JBDSVQ010000048.1:0-4212 GCA_039927135.1 Fimbriimonadales bacterium
AAATTCCGCGGTGCATTCTGCCGGCAGATCGAAGGCTTCGATCAGAATATTCTCGCCGCCTTTTAGTTCGGTGCTGTGGTTAACGAGGAGTTCGGCGAGACGCGTCACGCGTGGGTCAAGCATGACCCAATTCTAGCACGATCACTGTACGCCGTCAGCTGAAATGCCGTGGACGCGAACAACGGCCCACGTGGGATCGGGGACGATGAAAAGTCGCTTGCGGGTCTCTTTGCGAAACTCGAATTGCATGTCGGGAAAGTTGAATTCGAAGTTACTGAGAAAGGGTTCGAAACTTAGCGTCCCAACAGCGGTCACGTTTGCATAAGCGGTTGGTCCCTGAATGTCAACGCTCTCCGTCGTCATTTCCAACGAAGAAACTGTTGCGTTCTTGATGAACCTGCCAATCTGTTCTTTATCGGTGTTGAAAGGGCCCGCAGGTGAGCCCATGCCCTCCGGCAGCACGATCTTGTCCGAAAGGTGCTCCAACACGCCGCCGTCCCTTCCATCAAGACTCGCCTTTTTCATTTCCTCGACCGCCGTGCGAATCTGGTCCTCGTCAGACGGTTTGCGCGAAACGTCGAAGACGTTGACAAGAACAAGGATGCCGTACAAGAGTGCGACCGCACAAGCGCCGAAGAAAACTGCCTTTTTAACCATGCTTTGTCAGCGCAACGCGCGCATCCTCCATATCAATGCGCATCTGCTGCGTTAATTGTTCAACGTTGTCGAACGCCAATTCGTCTCTTAGTCTTTCCACGAAGTCCACAGAAAGTGTGCGCCCGTAAAGGTCGCCGCCATCGTAATCCATGAGGTGAGCCTCAATCGCGAAGCCGGCGCCCGGAACTGTGGGCCGGTTGCCGACGGATACCGCAGCCGCAAAAGAACGGCCTTCCAGCACAGCGCGACCCGCGTAAATCCCAGCGCATGGAATGACTTGGTCGTAAAGCGGCAGAAGGTTTGCCGTCGGAACACCGATCACACTGCCCAGCCGCTGGCCGCGAACAACGCTACCGGTCAGGCGATAATCGCTACCAAGCATTCGCCGAGCATCCGATAGACGCCCCTCCGAGATCGCCGCACGGATAAGACTGGAGCTGATTCGCAGCCCGTCCATCTCCATGGGCGGATGAACATGCGTGGGGATGCGTTGGGCCAGCCATTCCGGCGTGCCCTGTCGCTTGTGCCCGAACGCAAAATCGTGGCCGACGACCATCTCAACGGCACCTAACTTCTTAACAAGGTAGTCCTCAAAGAATCGCTCGGCCGACATGGTTGAGAGTTCTAAGTCGAAGGCAGCAACTGCGCAAACGTCGACTCCCAACCGACCAATTTTTTCGATATTGTCCTCAGATGTGAGAACTGCTTTGGGCTTACGGTCGGGGGCGAGAATCGTCATCGGATGTCTGTCAAAAATAACGACGACCGCCGGGTGACCGTGGCCGTGCGCCCTACTGACGGCTTCCTTGATCACGGACTGGTGCCCAAGATGCACCCCGTCGAAGACGCCGATGCAGACGGTGGATTTCGGCCAAGGAGCAGAAATCGAATCCAAGCCGTAGTGCGTCAGCATCAAGCGAAAGTCTACCGTTCGCGGCCGGCAAACATCATCAACGCGAGGAGCGCAAGATCGGTTGCGGCAAATGCGACCAGAGCAGTGCCCTTCAGCCAAAGTAGCATTGGGACGAGCGCCGGGACCGTCGGCATGCCAGGAAGCGCTATCGTCAGAAGCAACGTTAGCGTTGCGCCGCCCATGATGTGCATCGCCGTGAGGGCTACAAGATTCGTTAGAGAGAGTCGCTCGTTCGGGTTCACCAGGAAAAGAACGAAGCTGATGGCGATGGCTGCCGAGACGCTGGGCACCCAGCCGGCAGAAGTTAGCCAATCGCCTGTCGAAAGCGAATGGATAAAGTAAGCGGTCAAACCCGCCGGAAAGGCGAGCGCTAAAGCAGCCTTTTCTAATTCTCTCTTTTGATTATCCTGCACGTTTAACTTTCTTGCCGGGCAACATTCGCGTCAAGTACTTCGCCGTATGCCCCTTGGCGGCGGCAATTTTCTCGGGAGGTCCCTCTGCAACGATAGTACCGCCACCCTTGCCGCCTTCCGGGCCGAGGTCGATGACCCAGTCCGCGGTCTTGATCACGTCCAAATTGTGCTCAATCACGATAACCGAGTTACCCTGTCCAACAAGCCTTTGCAGCACACCAAGTAGACGTTTCACGTCCTCAAAATGGAGCCCCGTTGTCGGCTCGTCGAGTATGTAAACAGTGTTACCCGTGGCGCGCTTGCTAAGTTCCGCCGCAAGCTTGATGCGCTGCGCCTCGCCGCCGGAAAGCGTTGTAGATGGCTGCCCCATCCGAAGATAGCCAAGCCCAACGTCTTGCAATGTCTCGAGTTTTCTGAAGATCTTGGGAATCGGGCGGAAGAAGTCGATCGCTTCATCAATGGTCATCTCCAATACGTCAGAGATGTTCTTGGCCTTGTACTTCACATCTAGCGTCTCCCGGTTGTATCGCTTGCCTTTGCAGATGTCGCAGGGCACGTAAACGTCCGGGAGAAACACCATCTCAATCTTGATGATGCCGTCGCCTTTGCATGCTTCGCAACGCCCACCCTTTACATTAAAGGAAAACCTTCCGATTTTGTAGCCACGCTCTTTCGCATCCGGAGTCATCGAAAACAATTCGCGAATCATGTCGAATGTGCCGGTGTAAGTAGCAGGATTGCTTCGGGGCGTCCGACCGATGGGCGACTGGTCAATATCGACGACTTTGTCGATCAATTCGATTCCGCTAATGCCTTGGTGCGGTGACCACACACCCCGCGTTCCGTAAACTTCGTACATCAGCCGCGGAAAAAGCGTGTCTTGAATAAGCGTCGATTTACCACTGCCTGAAACGCCGGTGACACAGGTGAACACCCCAATCGGAATTCGGACTTCCTTGATATTGAGGTTGTTCCCCGATGGCCCCTTCAGAGTAATCCACGAGTCCGGTTTACGGCGCTTATCTGGGAGTGGGATACTTTCCTTGCCGGTCAAATACTTTGCCGTCAAGCTGTTTTGTTTTAAGAACGACTTCAGATTCCCCTGCGCAACTATGTATCCACCGGTTTCGCCTGCGGTCGGACCCAGATCCACAATATAATCGGCGGACCGAATCGTGTCTTCGTCGTGCTCCACGACGATGACAGTGTTTCCGATATCACGCAGCCGCACCAGTGTTTGGATCAATCGCTCGTTATCTCGTTGGTGCAAGCCAATACTCGGCTCATCGAGAATATAGAGAACGCCCATCAAACCGCTGCCGATCTGCGTAGCTAGGCGTATCCGCTGTGCTTCGCCGCCGGCAAGTGTTTTTGCATTGCGGCTCAGCGTCAAATACGATAGCCCCACGTCTACCAAAAATCCGAGGCGCTCGGTTATCTCCTTAACGGCACGCTCAGCGATGAGTTTCTGGCGCTGCGTTAACCCTTCCATGACCCCCTTGAAAAACACCAATATTTCGCCGATTGCAAGGTCAGTAATATCCGAAATGCTTTCGCCACCAAGCGTAACCGACAGCGCTTCCGGCTTCAGTCGTTTGCCTTTGCAGGCAGGGCACGGCCGCGTTGACATATATTGTTCGAGGTCTTGCTTGACCCACTCGCTCTCTGTGGTCGCGTAGCGTTTCTTGAGTATTTGCAGCACGCCCTCATACGAAGTGTTATAAACCCGTGACCTGCTGCCGTATTTCACGGTGACTGCAAGGGGCTCGTCGACGCCTTCGAACACCATATCCTGCACTTTCTTAGGTAGTTTCTCGAAGGCGGTCGTTGTCTTGAATTTATATTTCGCGGCCATCCCGTCGAAAACATCCGGCCACCAATCCTTCAACTCTCCGTTCTTATGAACGAACGGCGCGATAGCGCCATCATCCAATGATAGTGAAGGGTCAGGCACAACCAAATCCATATCGAACTCCGTCTTCGTTCCGAGCCCGGCACACTCGCTGCAAGCGCCGTACGGAGAATTAAACGAAAACATTCTCGGTTCGATCTCGCCCAAAGAAATGCCGCAATCCGGACATGAAAAGTGCTCACTAAAAAGTCTCTCTTCATCGGGCGAAGCAATTGAAACAAGGCCCTTGCCCATCTTTAGCGCCGTCTCAATCGAATCCGCCAACCGCTGCTGAACATCCTCTTTGACAATAACCCTATCGACAACCGCCTCGATGG
>JBDSVQ010000049.1:0-8219 GCA_039927135.1 Fimbriimonadales bacterium
CGACCAGCGCCATCTGAAGCGTGTCAAGGTCGTCCGCATCTTTGATAACGACCGGGATCGTATCGAGGCCGGCGATGCCGGCGGCGCGCCATCGTCGCTCACCGGCAATGATTTCGTATTTGCCCTCGGAGGTCGGGCGGACAACGATGGGCTGCATCACGCCGACTTTCTGAATGCTCGCGGCGAGTTCGGCGAGGGCTTCGGGCTCGAAATCTTTTCGCGGCTGATTCGGGTTTGGCGAGATGGCCTTGATATCGACCTGTTGCAGATCGCCTTGCGCTTGCTCGCCGAGAAGCTCTGAGAGGCCGCGTCCGAGAACTTTACGCATCGGCGAGCACTTCCTCAAGGAGGTCGGCGTAAGCCTGGGAGCCTTTCGCGGTTGGGTAGCGCACCGTCGCAGGTTCGCCGAAGCTGGGGGCTTCGCTGAGCCGAACGTTGCGAGGGATCGTCGTCTTGGCGACGCGCTCGCCGAAGTAGCCACGGACTTCGTCCTCGACCTGCTGGCTGAGTCGGTTGCGGCCGTCGTACATCGTCAGCACGACCTTGCGGATCGAGACGCCTGGGTGGATGTGTTTTTGGATGATGCCGATGGTCTTGATCAGTTGGCTGAGGCCTTCGAGGGCGTAGAACTCGCACTGCATGGGGATGAGGATGCCATCGCTGGCCGCGAGCGAATTGATCGTGAGGATGCC
Organism: Fimbriimonadales bacterium; assembly: GCA_039927135.1. Taxonomy (GTDB): domain Bacteria; phylum Armatimonadota; class Fimbriimonadia; order Fimbriimonadales; family ATM1; genus JACDEQ01. The sequence goes on from JBDSVQ010000049.1 coordinate 693, forward strand.
GAGCGACGGGGGCGAATCGATGATGATCCAATCGTACTTGTCTCGAAGCGGCTCAAGGGCGACGCGAAGGATGGTCTCGCGGCCGACTCTGCTGAGGAGCGCGGGCTCTGCTCCGGCGAGGTCGAGGGTCGAAGGCAAGCAGTGTAGCTTTTCGATCGCGGTTTTTTGTACGGCGGTTGTGACGTCGATGTCGTCGACGAGGACGTCGTAGAGCGTGGTTTTTAGTTTCGGCTTCTCGATTCCGAGGCCGGTCGTTGCGTTGCCTTGGGGGTCAGCGTCGACGAGGAGGGTACGCAAACCCTTGGATGCAAGCAACGCGGCCAAGTTGACCGCTGTTGTGGTTTTGCCGACACCACCTTTCTGATTAACCACCGCCCAAATCGGCACGGTTTCATTTTGGCTTATTCGTCATCGTACAAAATGGGCTTATGCGATTTCAGGCCCCGAGGGGTACCGAAGATGTGCTTCCGGGCGAATCAGAGCGGTGGCAATGGTTGGAGGCGGCGTTCCGACGGGTTTGCGCGCTTTACGATTTTCGCGAGATTCGGACGCCGACGTTTGAGGACACGCAGCTTTTCCATCGCGTTGGCGAGGGATCGGATGTGGTTTCGAAGGAGATGTACACGTTCGAGGACAAGGGCGGGCGGAGCATTACGCTGAAGGCCGAGGGGACGGCGCCCGCGGTTCGGGCTTACATTGAGCACTCGGTGGGTGCGCCCGGCCAGGTGTCGCGGTTGTTCTACTTGACTCCGATCTTTCGCTACGATCGGCCGCAGAAAGGCAGGCTTCGGGAGCACCATCAGGCGGGGGTAGAGATTTTGGGGTCTTCTGCGCCGGCTGCTGATGCGGAAGTTATCGACCTGACGACGCGGTTTTATGCCGAATTGGGGCTGGGTGACTTGGTGGTTCGGTTGAACAGCCTTGGAGATTCGGACTCGCGTGGACGGTATACGGCGGCACTGTTGGAGTTCGCTCGTCCGGTGCTGGCGAACTTGGCAGCTGAGTATCGGGAGCGTTGCGAGAAGAATCCGCTGCGGCTGTTGGACAGCAAGGATGAGGCCGTTCAGGCGGCTTTGGAGGAAGCGCCGACGATCGATGAGTTTATTGATGACGAATCGACGAAACACTTTGCCGAGGTGTTGGAGGCGTTGGGCGCGCTGGGGATTCGTTTTGAGGTGAATACGCGGCTGGTGCGGGGGCTGGATTACTATAACCGGACTGTTTTTGAGGTGCATTCCCTTGAGCTGGGTGCGCAGAGCCAGTTGTGCGGCGGCGGGCGGTATGACGGGCTCGTTGAGGAATGCGGTGGGCCAAGCACTCCGGCTGTGGGGATGGGGTTAGGTATCGAGCGGGCGTTGCTGGTTTTGGAGAGCATGGGCAGGCTGCCTGAGGTTGCGCAGGGGCCGAAAGTGTTTGCCGTTTGTTTGACTGAGAATCGAGCGGCGTTTATGCAGTTCGTAGCCGGATTGCGTAGGGAAGGGGTTTCGGTGCACGTGGATCCGGATGCGCGGTCGGCGAAGAGCCAGTTTAGGCAGGCGGATCGGGTTGGGGCGGCGTTTGCCGTGGTGATCGGGGACGACGAGTTGACCGGTGGTGAGGCGACGGTGAAGGACCTCGCCGGAGGGACGGAGCGACGGGTGGCGTTCGCGGACGTTGCTGCGGCCGTTCGGGGCTGAGAAGTCCTCGCGTTTGCAGGGGAACTTCGCCGAACGGCGAATTAGTAATTTCGTTATGACACGTGTGTCCCCTGCTTCACGCCTTGCGATCGTTGGCGCGATCTGCTTGAGCGTGCCTGCGCTTGCGCAGTACCCTTCCGCGATGCCGTCACCCGCCGCGATGAAAGTCGGCTTCGATACGATCTCGACTGCCGATGCCAGGACCTGGCTGAACTACCTTGCCGGGCCTGAGTGCAATGGGCGCGGCACCGGTCAACCTGGCTATCAGAAAGCCGCCGAGTATATGGCCGCTAGGTTCAAGGAGTTTGGGCTGAAGCCGATCGGCGATAACGGCACCTATTTTCAGAATGTAATCTTTTCAAAGGTTGCGTTGGACGAGGCGAAGAGCCAAATCACTGTGAACGGCTCTGACCGCGCATTCTTTGCGAGCAATGGTTTTGCGGTTGACTCGTTGAGCGGTGACGTGGCGTTGGATGGACCGATCGTTTTTGTTAGGAGCAACTCAAAAGAGGCGACGGTTGCTGATCCGGCAGTTTTCGCTGATAAGATCGTTGTGCTGACGGCTGTTGACGACAGCGCGCTTGCAACGCAGATTTCTCGTGCTCGGCCGAAGGCTTTCGTTACCGTGGTGCCGGGCAAAAAGGTGGAGAGCGTTGCGCGGATTTCCCGAGGGGCCGCGAGAGGTGGCCCCGCCCGAGCTCCTAGAACGGTGCGTGTGCGGGTTACACGTGAATTGGCGAAGCTGCTCGCGGAAGCTGCGAAGATCGACGCGAGAATGACGTTGGCATCAGGGAATACCGCTGTGGAAGTAGTGGACTCCGGCATGGCGACGCGATTTGATTTGAAATCCGCTACGACGGAGATCAAGGTGCCTAACGTAGTTGCGATGCTTGAGGGCCGCGATCCCGCGCTTAAGCATGAGCATGTCGGCATGGGTTCGCACCTCGACCATTTGGGCGAGAGCAATGGCCAAGTTTATTGGGGCGCTGACGACGACGGCAGCGGCTCCACGGCATTGCTTTTGGCTGCTAAGGCGTTTTCCAAAAATCCGGTTAAACCCAAGAGAAGCATCGTTTTCATGGCTTTTTGCGGTGAAGAAATGGGGTTGGTTGGATCCGGTCACTATGCTAGTAACCCGATTTTTCCGCTAAAAGATATGGTTGCGGAATTGCAGATGGACATGGTGGGGCGCAATGAGCAGACGAATGCCGAGCCGGCTTCCGAAAATATCGACACAATGCATTTGGTCGGTAGCCAAAGACTTTCGACGCAGCTGCATGAATTGTGTTTGGAAATGAATAAGTACATCGGGTTCATGTTCGAGTACGACCAAGAGGACGTCTACACGAGAAGCGACCATTACCAGTTCGCTTCGAAGGGCGTGCCAATTGCGTTCGTGTTCAGCGGCTTCCACCCGGACTATCACCAGCCGACAGATACGGTCGATAAGATCAACTTCGACAAGATCGCTAACACCGCGAAGCTGTTCTACATGGTCGCCCATGAGGCGGCAATGCGGCCGCGACTGGTTGTCGACAAGGCCGGCGGCTAGATCGCATGATTCGATGAGAGCCGTAGGGTTTGCCCTGCGGCTCCTTTTCGTTTTCGGGCATGGAGGGAGACGTACGGGGTACGATTCGTGCCCGTCGGGCGGCTGTAGCTTAATGGTAGAGCCCCTGCCTTCCAAGCAGGATACGCGGGTTCGATTCCCGCCAGCCGCTCCACTCCGTCTGTACTAAAGTGGTTCTAAGTAACTGGATGGTTGGCGGTTCCTCGATCTTGATCCCTCACGTATGGGGCGTCGAGCGAGATTTGCGTTGGGAAGGGCCGGAGGTTTATGAGACGTCGTTGTCGGCAACCGCCCCCGGCTGGTTGGTGTTTCACGGAGTTTCTGCCATGGCTCGTGTTTTCGTAGATGGCGCGTTGGTCGGCGAGCATTTGGGGATTTGGGACGCGTTTTCGATTCGTGTTGATAAAACCGGCGAACTGCGAGTCCGTGTAGAGGTCACCAAGAACGGCGGTGAGACGATTCCGGTTTCGTCGATCGCATCAGGTTTTCTGCCCTTTGTTTTTGGGACGTTCGGAGGGATTTACAAAGATGTCGAGTGGATCGAACAGGACGAGGATCCATTAATCGCAAGGCCGCCTGCAACAATTCGAGCCCGATTCGATGGGCACCGATTTCTTGTGGACGGTGCGCCAGTTTATCTTAGAGGAGTTTTGCATTGGGGTTGGTATCCAAACTTGCGACATCCCGCACCTGATCGTGAGACTTGCAAGCGCGAAATTGATGCAATAAAGGCCATGGGGTTCAATTGCGTCAAATTCTGCCTCTGGGTGCCACCACATCATTATTTGGAAGAGTTGGAGCACTCGGAAATGCTTGCTTGGATGGAACTGCCGCTTTGGAATCCGGGCGCGAATATCGAACAATTTCGCGGTGAATTAGAGCGGATCGTTAAACAATACAGACACCACGCCTCCATCGTTCTGTGGACGATTGGTTGCGAATTGGGGCATCAAATGACACGAGAGGCGCGGAGAGAGCTCTTCGAACGAGTGAAGGAATGGACAGGTGGCGCGCTTGTTAAGGACAGCTCGGGCGGAGCAGAAATGTATGGTGGCGACCCGGCGGAGTTTGGCGATTTTGAAGACTTCCATCCCTATTGCGACCTCGAAAATTATCCCTCAGTTCTCGATGAACTGAGCGCAGGGCCCCGACAAAGTAAAGGCATTCTGTTAGGTGAGTGCAATGATTACGACGATCATCGCGATTTACCGAGAATCGCCTTGGAAGCGCCGTTTTGGGCATCGGATGACCCTTCGTTGAACGATAAAGGCGTGCGATGGCAATATGATCTGCCCTCGGTCTTGGCGAACTCACGATTTGCCAAGGATGAGGAGGCGAGCAGAAAGCTGAGCGCACAGTCGCGCGAGATGAAACTGTTTATTCACCGCATGTTTCAGGAATGGCTGCGGTCACGCGAGTTCTCGGGGAGTGTGATTACGGGTATTGCAGATACGCCAATTTCGACGAGCGGATTTTTCGATGATTGGGGCGAGGCTAAATTCTCCGCTGACGAAGTTCGTTCCTTTATGGGGCCGGATCTACTCTTCCTAGTTCCACAGAGACGGCTGCCGTGGATGGACGGCGGTAATCGCGTTGGCAAATGGGACGCGTGGCACGTTTTCGAGGGCTCGAACCGAATTAGGGTTGGATTGCACAGCGAATCCGGGTTCGATGGCGATATCGAATGGCGGATCGGGGAGCAACATGGTGTGGTGAACCAACGCATTGATCCTCTCGCTCCGACGGAGGTGCTCGACATAACGTGGATCGGCGAGTCAGAAACAAGCTACGAATTACAGATTTCTGCCGGCTGCGCGAGCCAATCTTGGCCGATAGAATGCGTGAAGAGGCGGGAGCAAACGCCCTTCATCGCATCGGCTGGCACCGTCGCGGCTCCGGCGTTTCGTGAGGCCGCGTACGAGTTTTTGCACCCTGAACTTGAACGGATCTTTGGAGGTAAGCCGCAAACGCTGTACAAGGCGCTAGGCGGTCAATTCTTAGCGGAGGATACTTTTGAAGCTAGCGGGCATCCGCTCATGGTGCGAGTCGACACGCGCACTTATCGCGAGTTACCCGTCGTCGGCATACGCGATGGGGATCTGGTGCATTCCCTTCGAGTTGGGAGCGATCCGGCAAGTGTTCTGGTGCTTGGCGCACTCGAGCGCATCGCAAACGAGTAACATTGCCTGCAATGTCGCCCGCTGCAAAACGCGCATGGGAGGAGCTGCTTGAGGGGAACCGGCGGTTTCGAGAGGGACAGTCTCTGAACATTGTTCACTCCCATAAGGATCTGACTGAATTGGCAGTAGGGCAAAGCCCTATTGCGGCGGTTGTGGCTTGCTCGGATAGCCGCGTCGATCCCGCCATTGTCTTCGATCAGGATCTCGGCGATATTTTCGTTTCGCGCGTCCCGGGCAACGTCGTTTCTGACAGTGTTCGATGGATGGTAGAAATGGCTGTCGGCACGCTGGAAGTGCCGATTGTGGTCGTCATGGCGCACACCGGTTGCCTTGCGGTGCAGGGCAGCTTCGACCCTGATTTCGGCGGACAAGGCGCGCCGCTACGCTACTTAATCCATCGAGCTGTGCGGAGCGCTCGGGCGACTGATCCAGACGAGCGATGGCGTGAGGGGATTCTGCTTAATCTGCGCGAGACGGTACAGACGTTGAAGACGGATTGCCCCGCTGTGGCGGATGCGATACGATCGCGTGAGTTAGAAGTTATCGGCGCGCTTTACGATATGGAATCGGGCGAAGTTACGCGGATCGATTAGCGACGCCTGCCACCGAGAACTCCGCGGAGAACTTGCGTTATTACTTTTCCGCCAACGTTCTTGAGCCCCCAGTTAACCCAACTCTTTCGCTCGCGATCAGCTTCGCGTGCACGTCGTTCTGACTCTTTTGCGCGGGACGCATCCTCGCGTTCGAGACGCTTTTGCTCGCGCGCGTCTTCTGCGGCTTGCGCTTTTTCCATGGCGCGCTGCGCCTTTTCTCGCTCCGTCTGCTCGACGGCGAGTTGGGCGTCCATTTCGGCTTTTTCGGCGTCGGCGCGCTCCCTTGCTGCAGCGATTTTGGATTTCTCGGTTAGCATTTCATAAGCCGATTCGCGGTCGATCGATTCTTTGTACATGTCGATAAGTCGGCTTTGCGATCGAACACTTTCGACGATGCCTGGGTCGGCGATTCCGATGCGAGACATTGGGGGTCGAATGAGGGTTCGTTGGACGGGAGTCGGCGTTCCTTTTTCGTCAAGGATGGAGACGAGCGCTTCGCCGACGCCCATTTCCAGGATTGTTTTCTCGACATCGACGTTGGGGTTCTCGCGAAAGTTTTCCGCCGCGGCTTTTACGGCCTTTTGCTCACGCGGGGTGAACGCTCGCAGTGCGTGTTGTACCTTGTGGCCGAGTTGCCCAAGTACCGATTCTGGAATGTCGATTGGGTTTTGTGTGATGAAGTAAATACCCACGCCTTTCGAACGAATCAGCCGCACCACTTGATTGATTTTATCAAGGAGCGCAGACGGCGCTTCATCGAACAGTAGGTGTGCCTCATCGAAAAAGAAGACGAGCTTCGGTTTCTCGGGGTCGCCCACCTCGGGGAGCTCTTCGAATAGTTCGGACAGTAACCACAATAGAAACACGGCGTACAAGCGTGGGCTTTGCATGAGCCGATTGGCTGCCAGAATGTTGATGATTCCGAGCCCGTTGCTGTCTGTGCGCATCAGGTCACGGATATCAAGGGCTCGCTCGCCGAAAAATTGGTCAGCTCCTTGCTCTTCCAGCACCAACAGTCCACGTTGAATCGTGCCGATTGTCGCTGATGTTACGAAACCGTATTCGCTGTTGATTTCTTCCGAGTGTTCGTCAACCCACTTCAGCATTGCGCGCAGGTCTTTAATGTCGAGCAGCAAAAGGCCGTCTTCGTCAGCGATTCTAAACGCGATATTCAACACGCCTTCTTGCGTGTCGTTTAAATTCATCATCCGCGCAAGCAGAAGAGGCCCCATTTCAGAAATGGTCGCGCGCACTTGCAGTCCCTTTTCACCGAAGGGGTCCCAAAACTCCGTTGGGAACGACTTGAATTCGAATCCTTCTGCGCCGATTTTTTCGAGTCGCTCGTCGATCTTTGGGTTCGCGGTTCCGGGTGTTGTTAGCCCGGTGAGGTCGCCTTTCACGTCAGACATAAAGACCGGGACGCCGATTAACGAAAACCCTTCAGCAAGGACTTGCAAGCTGACGGTTTTTCCGGTTCCCGTGGCACCCGCGATTAACCCGTGGCGATT
>JBDSVQ010000050.1:0-3579 GCA_039927135.1 Fimbriimonadales bacterium
GGCCGGCTGCAGGACCGCCTGCTTGGCCGCCGCCCGGAGGACCACCGGCAGGACCGGCTTGACCGCCGCCGCCACGAGGACCAGCAGCGGGTGCGCCGGGTGCGCCGGGTGCGCCGCCACCGCCACCGCGTCCGCCGCGTGGCGGGAACATGGCTGCGATCTTGGTCTTTTGGTCTTCGGTGACTGCCAATTCTTTCTGAACGTCAGGTCGATTGATAAGTTGAAGGCCGCCGCCGCGCTGCATGCCCATCTGCATGCCCATGCGGTTGCCGCCTCGGCCTTGTCCGCCGGGCCCGCCTTGAGCGCCGGGACCAGGGCCTTGGGCAAGAGCCGCCGCGCATGCGACGACAAGTGCGAATACAAAGATTCGTTTCATGTGTTTGTGTTTCCTCCAGAGGAGATTCGAAACAAGTTTACGTCTACTTGAGTCTGAAGTTCACCATTCTCGGGCGATTTCGGGATACGATAGTGTGAGGAAGCGCCCTTTGAGGCGAACTAGAGGAGACCGTTATGAAATTTTTTCTTAGGGCATTTGCCACAGTAGCCGCATGCAGCGCGATTTCTGCGCTTGCCATCTTGCCAGGAACGCCGACTTCGAGTTGGCCGTGGGTCGCCAAGATCGGGGGCTTCCCCGGATCCTTCAACACCTCATGTACTGCGATCGGGGACCATTGGATTCTCACAGCAAAGCACGTGGTGGCAGGCCAGTCGCAGATGCAGATCGGCTTCGACAACGGCGTGACGGCGATCTCGGACGCGATCTTCCCGCACCCAACAGATGATGTTGCGCTCGTACGGTTTCCAAACGTTCTCCCCGGTTGGCATCAGGTGCATTGGACGCAGCCTGCAATCGGCACGCAATTCGACATCGTGGGTTACGGCTGGTCCGGTACTTGGAACGGCACAACCTGGAGTTACGACAACACTTACGGAACCAAGCGCTTTGGCAGCAACAACTACTCGCAAACGTTTAGCGGAAACCTTGGGGGAGGCATCGTCGGCACATTCATAGTCGCCGATTTCGACGGCAACGGTGTCGATTCGTTCGGCGACGGCGGGCCAGTAGGCGGAGAGTCGACGCTTGGTGGACTGGATTCTGGTGGCGGCGCGTTCATCGTTAGTGGCGGGGCGCCACGCTTGATTGGAGTCAATATTTTTGTAGGAGGACTAACGGGCGGGCCGAATGCCCCGCAGTACGGTTCGATCTTCGGATGCCTTCGCATTTCGGACTACCGCATTTGGGTCGATTCGATCATGCCCAGAGAGGTTATGCCGACCATGCACCACCCTGTGCGAGGCATTCTCATAGGTGGCAACCTGGCCAGTCTGTTCTCGTCGGACAATAATCGGATGGTTCACAAGCCGGGCGTGACCTTCACGACGGCGCAGGATCCTATCGAGTGGGATGTCATGTCCGCTTCGCCAACGCTGAACCCGACTGAATTGAAATTTGCGGTTGAGAGCAGCGCGAGTTCGACGAACATTCGGCAGCTGGTGCAACTTTACGATTACGACCTGAGTGCGTGGGTGCCGATGACGCCCTCACAGTGCACCATTGCTGACTCGGTGCAGGAGTTCACGATTACGAGCAACCCAGGACGGTTCGTAAGCCCATCCGGCGAGATCTGGTCGCGAATCGGTGCGCGCGCTAACGGGCCGGTTTTCGTTTATCCGTATACGTTCTCGGTCGACCGCACCTCATGGCACATCAAGATGCCGTAAGACGGTTTTCAGCGATTATCTCGGCGGGAGGCCAGGCCGGAGACGACCTGGCCTCCTTGCTTGGGGTTCGTGAGAAGTGCGCGGCGATGTATGGCGGCAGATCGCTTGCGTTTCTCGCCGCTGAGGCAGCGACCGGTGCAGGTGCGGAGCAAGTCGTGGTTGTGTGCGGCGATGAGGTGCGAGGGACGCTCTCCGGTTTCAATGGTTTGTTGGCACTACCGGGAAAGAATCCGGTGGAGAGCGCAAGAAACGGATTGGACCAACTGGAAACCGTTGGCGATATAGTGTTTTTACCGGGGGATTTGCCTTTGATTCGGCCGCAGCACGTGAGCGACTTCGCTGCTGCGCTGCCTCACGCCGAGGGGGATTGGCTGGCTACCGGGGTTGCGTCTGAGAGAGACGTCATAGAGATGTTCGGCCCGGCGGCTGAGGTTGGATACGTGAAGTTGGATCAACAACGATTTGCTGCTGCTAGCCTTTCTGCGGCGAGCCGAGGCGGATTCGAGCGGGCGCTCGCGACGCTCTCTCAGTTATCGGAGAGCCGAAAGTCTCAATTGGGGATGGCACTTCGCTTCGGCCTCGCCGACGTTGTCCGGTTTTTACTCGGGAGGATGACTACGGACAGGGCGCAGCGGGCTGGAATGCGATTGTTCGGCTCGAAAAGCTTCGTGATCAAAGGATGCGCGCCCGAATTGGTTATGGACGTCGATTCAGCGGCGGACTGGCAATCGCTGCCGCCTACTTAGCGATCGGCGCGGCCTCGTCTACATAAAGGAAGCGGAAGCAGTTTTCGCAGGTCTCCAGCGAGTGGCCCGCGATTACATCGCCCAGTTGTTTCGTAGGCACGGGAGTGCTGCACGTCGTGCAGAGACCGTCAATAATCAGAGAAATGCCGATGCCGTGGCGCCTGTCGCGGTTCTGTTGGTACTTCGCAAGGAGGCCGGCGTCGACGGCTTTGATGACTTCGTCGCGTTTGGCTATCAGGTCGGTCATTCGGCTATCGAACTCAACGCGGAATGTGTCGTACTTGGTTCGATACTCAGCAAGGCGTTCTTCGGTTGCTTTCAGTGCTACGGCTGCCGAATCCTCGTCCACCTTGGCGGGAGGCACCTCATCCCAAACTTCGAGCAGTCGCTCGTCGTTTTTCGCCATACGGGATTTGAGGTTGGCTACTTCGCGTTCAATCGCGTCCGCGTCTTTAGCGTTATAGACGCCTCCTGAGTAGAGCCTCTTTTGCTCAGATGCGATCTTTTGCTCGAAGCCCTTCGTCGAGAGTTCTAGGTCTTCGGCTTCTTGCCTGAGGAGCCGGTGTACCTCGGCTTTGGCCTCAAGTTCTTGCTTGGCCTGCTCGACCGCCGCCATGGGCCCGCGACCGGGATCGATGCTGGCGAACTTGCGTTTGAGCTCGTTGATCGCGGTGTCGACTCTTTGAACCGTAGCGATCTTCTTTAGCTCTTCGTTCATCATCACTACCGATTATACGGTAAGCGGCGTCACAGCCTCATCCTCGGATTGAGTTATAATTGCCGTTTGGCAAGTCGTACCTGTGCGACACTGCCAAAGGAATTCCTCACTTGCAGAAACGCGGTATCTGGTTCGTCGTCGTCACGTTGGTCCTAGTAGGGCTATCGGCTGTCCTTAACTTCACGGAAGATCCAAGGCTTGGCCTTGATGTTGCCGGTGGTATACGGTTCACCATTCGTGCCGAGTTGGACAACCTCAATCCCGAAGAGAGATTGGGAGACGCGTGGACTAGGAAGGCCACACAAACCGTTCAAATTCTGGAGCGACGCGCCGCGCAAAGCCTCGGCGTTAGCGAGGCAAACGTTTACCGCAAGGGCAATGACAAGTTTATTG
>JBDSVQ010000051.1:0-4202 GCA_039927135.1 Fimbriimonadales bacterium
CAGATTTTATTTTGAACGCCTTCGATTCCAATCGTCGATCTTGTTCTTGATAATGAACAGTGACTGGCGTGCGATCAGTAGCAACCACGAACCGGCAATTGCAAACGGCCGCAACGGCGGCGACACCTTGGATAAATAGTGCTTCTTATAATAAAGCAGCATGCTCTTGTGGAACTGATTGATCATCCGGTTCGGCGCTTTATCGGTGCTGCTGCCTATCTTATGCGTGACAATTGCCTCAGGTAAATACACAACGCGACGGCCGGCGGCATGCGCGCGATAACACAAATCGACGTCTTCCAAGAACATAAAAAACCGCTCGTCGAAACCGCCGATTTGCTCATACAATTCCCGCTTAAATGCAAACGCCGCGCCGCTCACCCAATCCACATCGCGCGGCTCGTCGTGCGCCCAGTCGGTCATCAAATAATCTCGCGTGTATCTATTTTTCGGAAACAATTTCCCCAGCGGCGTGTTGCGAAACAGCGCAGCCATCGGTGTCGGAAATCGCCTCGCGCTGTATTGCAGCGACCCATCCGGATTCAACAGCTTCGGCCCAACGACGCCGATATTCGGATCGCTCCGCAAGAATTCCAGCACCCGCGCAAAACAGCCTTCGTGCATCACCGCATCCGAGTTTAGCGGAAACAGCACCCCGCCCCGCGCAACCTCGAACGCCTTGTTGTGCCCCTTCCCAAAGCCGAGGTTTTCCGACATCGCCAGCAGCGTCACCTCCGGAAACTCCTCCTCCACCATCTGCGCGCTCCGATCCTCGCTGTTGTTATCAACCACGATGACCTCGGTCCGCGCCTCGCCCGCAACGGCACGCAGGCTCTGCAAACACACGCGAAGGTCATCGCGCGTGTTCCAACTGCAAATGGTCACGCTAAGGTCGAAATCCGGCATCGTATCCGCGGGCGCGGACAAACGCCCCTAAATATACGAGACCCGCAAACAGCCAGAAAAGCGGCGAGTTCCACCACCGCAGGTACCACTTCCGGTAGTAGCGCACCAAGCTGCGGTGCGACTCCCAGATCATCGGCTTGCGCACCTGCCGCGTACTCGCCCCGCCATGATGCTTCAGCCGCGCCTCGGCGCAATACCAAATCTTCCATCCCGCATTCGCAATCCGCCGCAACAGGTCGACCTCGTTGAAGAAGATCGGGAACTGGGGGTCAAAGGGACCGTCTGACCGGTCTGACTTGTCCGAGTGGTCCGAAACGTCCGACAGCGCAACCCGCCGATACAGCACGAACGTCCCCATCGGCTGGTCCACCTCCTGGCTCTTCCCATAGTCGAACCCGTGCATCCGATACCGCCCAAAAACCCCCGGCAGCAGCCGAGACAGCCCCAGCATCTCCGGCACAATCGCACTCGGCCGCGGAAACGAGCGAATGCTCGCCTGCGTCGTCACCCCGTCGGGGTCCACCAGCCGAATCCCCATCGCCCCGACATCAGGCTTCCGCCGCATTTCGTCCACAGCAATCCGCAGCGAGTCGTCAAAGAACTCCACATCCGGGTTGAGCGTGAGAACGAGGTCGCTCGGACTCAACACGGCGCGTGTTGGGTCAGTAGAGCTACCCTCTGACTCAACACCCGTGGTGTTGAGAGCCGCCGCAATCCCGATGTTGTTCCCCTCCGCATAGCCAACATTCCCATCCAGCGCAACCAGCCGAACCCACGCAAACCCCTCCCGAACCATCTCCGCGGACCCATCCCCGGATGCGTTGTCAACCACAACAACTCGCATCTCATCGCCAAGCCCGTGCGTCTCTAAGGATTGGAGGCACCGCCTCAAATGCCCGCAAGTTTTCCAGTTAACGATAACGATGCTGAGCATTGGGGCCGAGTCTTCGTATTGTATTCGAAGACACGAGCCAGAGCCCGCCGAACTTGAATAGGTAGAGCGGCTTCTGGTATAGTTGTCCAGTCAAAAGCGAGGGGCTTCGCCACATGGCGCATGCGTGCGCCTCCTGGAGCGTCTTGCGCAACTCACGACATGGGCGGTCAATTTGAGCCGTACCAGCCTGGAGGAAACGCAATGAACCTAAGAATTACCATCGCGTCAGCCATCACCTTATTTGCGGCTGTCGCTGTTACTCAACACATAAGTTCCGGTCCTGTAGCCGGAATTTCTAATTTAACAACTGCTACGCCGATTCTCGTGAATCTGCTTACGCCTGACCAGATCGACACGATCATGGTGCGCATATCGGGGAACGACGTGGTCGTTCGAGCCGCGCCCAAAAACGATTCCAAGAAGCTCGTCGCCGTCGGAGACGGCACGATTGCATGGAACAAGGGCCAAGTCGGCACCTGGTACAAGCTCAAATTCAAGCATGGGACGGTCGGGTACGTGCCTGCTGCCAACCTCATCCCTGTCTACGAAGTCGCCACCGACGAGCTCAAGCCTGCCAAGTACACGGTTGTCAAAGATGATGACGACGTGATCATCGCTCGAAAGCTTGGCGTCCGCGCCAAGGCCCTTCGGCTCGCTAACCCCGGGCTGCGCTGGGATCAGCTGAAGATCGGCATCGTGCTTAGGGTCCCAACCGAGGAAACCTCCGCCGAGGCCGCCAACATCAAGGTCAACCAGATCGAAACTTCGTCCGCCCGCGTGAACACCAACGGTGTCGTCATGCGATCGGCGCCGACGACGATGAGCGGCAAAGTCGCCGTCACGCAGGTGCGCGACAAGGTCTTCATCCTGGAGCAGGAAGGCGCGTGGTACCACGTCAAAACCGCCTCCGGCAGGAAGGGCTACATCCGAGGCGACTACCTGAACGAACTTCACGCCAGCGCGCCGACGACGCGAACGTCGTCTGGCCGAGCGGTCTCCTCCTCAGGCTTCACTTTCTCGGATGACCTGGACTTCGCAGGAATGAGGCCCGACGTGATCGCAGAAGCCAAGCGCCACATGGGCACACCCTATCGCTGGGGCGGCGAAAGCACGCGCGGTTTCGATTGCTCCGGCTTCGTCCGCTACGTTTTCAGAGCCACAGAGGGCATCACACTGCCCCGGACCTCAGGCGAACAGGCCAAGTTCGGCGCCGCCGTTCAACGAGACCAACTCCGTGCGGGCGACGTAATCTCGTTCGCTACCGGAGGCGGCTCTAGGGTTAGCCATGTCGGTGTGTATATCGGCGACAACAAGTTCATCCACTCGAGCAGCAGCCGAGGCGTTCGCATTGATACGCTAACCGGCTACTACGCAAAGCGCTTCGTAAACGCGCGTCGCCCTGTCGCGAATCCGAAGATCTCCATTCAGGACATCATCGCCAAGCCGGTCGCTAAGCCGAAAGAAGAGGTAGGCGAAGATCAATCGCCCATCCCTCCGGACATCGGCGGCGGCGAAGACAATTATTAAAGTCGAGAACCCCGAGCTAAACCGCTCGGGGTTCTTTTTTAACGATCATCAAGTCCAGCTACTACTTGCGTCGCAATCGCGCCAGACCGAGTAGACCCAAGCCCAATGCGAAGATCGTTGCTGGTTCCGGCACGGCTTGGCATTCTCCGCCGAGCGTGTTTTGGTTTACCAGTTCCGGAAAGATCTGGGTATATATGTGTTCACCGTCCTTCGAATACTGGAAGAATGTCCCCTGCTGGCCCTGGCTTCCCATCCACAACGTTCCATTTATGTGGTCGAGCGCCAAACAAGAGATGTTGTTGAATGGCGTGTTAAAGCCTCCCAAAAAGGTGCCATTCATGGCGTAATGCTCGACAACGCCGAGATTCCAACCCGAGACCCAGAAGCTGTTGTCGGTGAAGTCGTAGGTGATGCCCAGGTAGTTGGTGGCGGTCCCAAGCTTGAACAGAGAAGTGGGGTTTGTCCAATCGGTGTTCATTTGGAAAATCGCTCCGGTACCGAAGTCCACCACAAAGTTGTTCTGGCCGTTCGTTGTGCCGTCCCATGCCGAAGTGATCGTTCCGGGCCAAGCGTAGCTTGTTCCGGTAAACGAGCCGTCGAGCGTGTACTCCGAACCGCCTTCCGGATCCAATCCGCCGATGGTTCGAACGGTTTTTGTCACGGCAATAGGATACTCGCGCGTAGCCGAGACCATCGCCCAAGAGTCGTGCACTCCGCTGCCCTGAAGGACCCAAATGGTTCCTTGGTCTCCGGCTGTCAGGTAAAGCTCGCCCAAGATATTTTGGGCCTGAGCGGCCCCCACTGTTGCAAGCAACGCCAAAAATGTAAGTTTTCT
>JBDSVQ010000052.1:0-9493 GCA_039927135.1 Fimbriimonadales bacterium
CATGTGCTTTCGGAGCGCTATTTAGAAGCCGTTCGCGCTGGAGAATCGCCGAGCGAATTGTTGACCATAACGTACACCCGCAAAGCCGCAGCGGAAATGAAACGACGCATTGTTGAAAAGCTGCGCACTGAGGGCTTCTCTGAAGAGGCAAGGCTGGCGCAGGTCGGTCCAATTTCCACGGTTCACGGCTACTGCGAGAGGCTCCTGCGCGAGTACCCCTTCGATGCCGGGCTCGATCCCAGCTTCGAGATTCTGAGCAACGACGCCGCGCGAGAACTAATCGACCGGTGCACTGCCGAAATTTTGGCAGACGAATCTTCGCTGGAAGAGTGCGAACGTTTATTCTTGTCAATCCGTGGCATCAAGAGCTACACGGGTGTTTACCGCGATTCAGTCGACGAATGGATTTTCAAGACCGTCGACGGATTTAGAACCGCAGGCAAGACACCGAATGATTTGGAGGATTTCGGGGAGGACGTTCGGGGCGCGTGGTCGGCTTTTATGGAGAGATGCGCCATCGAAGCAGGTGTTCCAATCACGGACAACTGGATTAACGACGGCCTTCGTGGGGGCGGAGAGCCGTGGATGCGCGCGAAAACAAGTGAAGAAATCGAAAACAAGGCTGCGGAGGCTACCCGCGGCCTTGCAAGCCTTGCCGCTCGAGTCTGGAGAATGGCAATTAGTGAATTCGACCGGACTTCGACGTTGGACTTCCTTGAATTAGAGACGCGCGCGCTTCGCTTGTTAACCGAACGACCGGAAGTTGTTGCCGGAAAATATAAGCGGCTGCTGATCGATGAAGCCCAGGATTTGAACCCCGTGCAATACCGTTTAATCCGCGCGACGCCGGTAACCCAAATGCTTTTGGTCGGCGATCCGCAGCAATCGATTTACGGATTTCGTGGTGCGGAGCGCGGCTTGTTCGTTGATTTTCTGCAAGAGGCAGAAACGCGAAGCTTGGTCGTCAATTGGCGGTCGACTTCGTTGCTTATCGATGGGATGAAGCGTGTTTTTGAGCGGCTTTGGGGCGATGAATACCGCAGAATGCGGCATCCAGAAGCGGAAGTTTCTAAGGAAGATCCGTTCGCGTCGGTGATTGAGGGCCCGCTAATAGAAGTCTGGAAGACGTCCCGTACCGACGTGGGGATCACCCGCGGCGTCGAAGCGCTTATAAAAGAAGAAGGCGTTGAGGCGAGCGAAGTCACCCTGCTAGTGCGCTCGGCGAGTTATCTGGAGAACATCGTGCGCGAGCTACGCTCCAAAGGCATCGACCCGCAGATACTAGGCGCAGGGAAAAAGTATTTCCAGCGAAACGAGATTCGCGACCTTGGCTCCGCACTGACCGCGTCCGCGAACCCTTACGACAACCTTGCCATGCTATCGCTCATGCGCTCGCCGCTCGTTGGCGTTTCGTTCGATGGTTGTTTGCGTTGTGCGGATGCCGCGCGTTCCGCCGGTAAGGCGGTTTATGACGTTGTCATCGAATCGGAATCGCTGGATGATTCGGATGCGGTTCGCGTCGGTGAGATGCTTCGCTGGCTGATTCCGATTACAGAGATCGCCGACCGCGTGCCGGCATGGGAGGTTCTCAGCAGGATTCTTGCCGATACGATGGCAGATCAACGATTTGCGATTTCCGAAAGTTCTTCGCAATTGATTGCTAATTCGAGAAGGCTTCTTTCAATTGCCATCGAGAATCGCACGCTTTCCGCGGCGGAGTTCGGCGACTGGATCGCCAACCGACAGTCGGTAAAGATCTCGAATGCCAGCGCGTTGGGAGATGCCGAATACGATAGCCCGGAAGAAGGACGAATGAAAATCGGCACGATGCACTCGGCAAAAGGGCTCGAGTGGGAAACCGTTATAGTGGACGCAACCGAAAAACCGCACACGCAAAACAAGGATAGTCTTGAAATCGATCCGTTTGCGGGCATTCTTGCAGTGCCTTTGCGCGGCCCAGGAGTTTTGGAGAAGGCGTATCAGCGCCCAAAGGCGCACTCCGCGATCGCGCACAGAAACCAGCGCGCCGAAATAGAGGAGACGCGACGACTGTTTTACGTTGCGATGACGCGCGCGAAAAATCGGCTGGCGATTGTTATCGATGCCGCAAAGAAAGGGCCATGCTCGGCAGATATCCTTTCGGGATTGGCGCCCAGTTGGGAAGGCGGGCCGAGCGTGCGTGTTCGCGATTTCACGCAGGGCGCTGCCGAGATGGAATCGACCGCGCCCTAGCGTGGCTATCTTTAGCGTAGGTTGTCGCGAAGATACAGGTCCGTCACCGGCTTAGTAGCGTAATCCCCACCTAGCATTTTCATCAAGCGACGTCGCGCCTCGATTCGGTTGATTCCGGTGTTGGCCTCGTAGCGCTTCCAGAAGGATTCCCACCAGTTAGTTGGCTGAACTTTCGGGCCGTTGTATTCGGTAATTCTTCCGGTTTCACCGCCAACAACCAAACTGCCCACCTCGCCACCGTTTTCATAAACGCGGTCGATTTGGTCTTTGATTACGCGCAGGTCCTGTTCACTGGGTTCGCCCGTCGCTGTTGCTTTGTAGAACTGAACGGTGACTCGAATTGGGAAACGAGTGTCTCGTTCGATCGCCAAGTTGTCGATTTCAGTAAATGGTCCTTCGACTTCGCCGTGACCGATGACGGCTGTTTCTACGTCACTGCGACCCGTTCTTGCAGTTTCCATTTTGGCTCCTGCCATTGGCATGTTCGACGAATCATATGTGACCCATTCGGCGCGGCGCTCTTTCTGCTTCAACGGAACTTGAATCAGGAGCACCATCGAGAGCCCTTCACCTTGACGATCCGAAACCGGACGCCCACCTGTGCCGCCGCTGTTTACGAAGTCAGTCAGCCGCTGGCCGGTAAAACTCGCTCGCATGCCGTCTTGGTTGTGAAACAGTCTCTGGCCCCAAACGCCTCCAGTCGAAAACGCGTCGCGTTTGTTGTCAATGACGGTTACGCTCGTGCCCTCGCGGGACGATAGAATCGTCAACACTGCAGGGTTCTTTTCATACGATTGGTAGTTGAACAACACAGGGTTGAACTCGGCAATGCCTTCCTTAGGGACCGGCAGGAAACACGCCTGCGCGCTGACTAATACCTTCTCGTCTCTCGGTGCAAGGAGATTCGTTCCCCGACCCTTCCAAGACGACGGCTCTGATAAATGAGACCGCATGTCCCCCAAAAATTCGTATAGGCTGACTCGTTTCAACCGCCCACCCTTCTCGTTGCCGACGAGAAGCGTAAACGCTTGCGGGTCGATGTCGGTCGTGATATCCGAAAAGTTAGGGAATCGAATCACCGGCATCGCACGGACTTCGAACTGCCGCGTCTGCGGATTCTTCGTGCCGACCTGGATGGTCATGTCGCTGATATTCGGGCCAACTGAAGAACCTTTGTAACGGCCCGTATCTTCCCAGGTGATGTTCATCACGTCGAGGCCAAGTTTGCCTACGTGCTTGCGCGCTTGCTGGTTTGACACCATGGCGGCGGTGCGCTGAATAGCTCGCCAGTATTCGGCTTGTGTTACGTTCGGCAAAAGTGGCCGGTCAAGCTGCGCAACCGTCGCTCCTGCCAAAGCGAGCGTGGTAAGAAAAATTGTAGTTTTCATGTTTCCTCCGTCGCTGTCCCTAAGTACTAAACGACTCAGTTACCGGAACGCTACGTTCGGCAATGGGTGTCGTCTCGGAGGTGAATCGTTCAGCTAAACGGACAGGAATGTCTCCAAATGCCGCTTGGCAACGAGGATCCCGGGCCGACGGGCATCTCCGCTCCACGATTTACTGTGAGGCTCAATGCTGATAACGCCGTTGTATCCGCCACTGTAGAGAATTCCGATCAGCCGCCCCCAGTGAAAATCACCCTGCCCCGCCATTGGCTCGTCAACAACCGTATCTCCCACTTTGAGAACTTCCTTGGCATGGAAGTGGATAACGTGCTGCACGTAATCAGCAAGATGCCGGTACGGATCTTGCCCCACATGGTACGGGTGCGACGGGTCGAATTTGATCCCCATCCCCGGCAATGCGGGAAGCACGACGTCCCACGCCTCTGGACCGACGACGCAATTCACCCAATGGCAATTGTAGAAACATAGCTTGATGCCCTTTTCGCCGGCATAGTCCATGATCGGTTTATAAACCTCAACGACGTCTTTCAGCATGGATTGCAAGTCGTCGCCATCGCGGTTTCCGCCGCCGGTCATTACGATCGGGCAGTGGATATCGACGGCAAAGTCGATCGTGCTTTTCAGCCGCCTAACGGCAGCGTCTCGGGCTCCCAAATCCTTACTGATGAACTCTTGGCCCCAGCAACCGACCGCAGCGGCGTGCACGAGGTGTTGCCGAAGCCAGATGCCCAGCTGCACTTTGTTCGGAAACGTGTCATCAAAATCGACGTGGTAGTTGTATTCCACGTACGGCAACTCGTTATCCTGTGCCCACTTGATATCGGACTCGTCGTCGTTAGTTGCGATAAAGCCGAGCTTGATTGGAGGTTCGTAGTGTTCCATCGTTCCACATGGATTGTACATAATCGGACGTGGCGCTGCTCGTCGATCTAGGCCGAATGGAGTATCGGGCTTGCTGGGACCTGCAGCAGAAGGTGCATGCGATGCGGGTTGCCGCCAACATTCCGGACACGCTCCTCTTAGTGGAGCACGACGCAGTACTGACCCACGGCGCGTCGTTCGACCCTTCCAACCTGTTGTTTTCCGAAGACCAGTATCGAGAACGGGGAATTCAGGTCGAGCGGACGGACCGCGGTGGCGACGTGACCTACCACGGGCCGAAGCAGCTGGTGATGTATCCGATCTTCGACGTTCGAGATCACGGAGGCGACTTACACAAGTGGCTGCGCGATCTGGAGGAAACGATGATTCGGGTTTTGTCTAAGTTTGATCTCGAAGGCTATCGCTTTCCACCACATACCGGCGTGTGGGCGAACAACCGGAAGGTGGCTGCCATCGGCATTAGGGTTTCGCGCTGGGTCTCCATGCACGGTATCGCTTTGAACTGCGATAACGACCTGACACCGTTTTCGTTGATCATCCCATGCGGCATCAAGGGCTACGACGTGACGTCGCTTTCCCGTGAAACGGGTCGAGAAGTTAGCTCTGCGGAGGCAATGCCGCACGTCGTTTCGTCTTTTAGCGATGTGTTCGGTCTTTCCTTTACCCCTACCCCGCTTGAGGAGCTGATTGGGCAAACGGCTTAAGAACCGTCCGGGTTGGGCGGGCGCTGATGAGGCTGGACGGGGGCCGCTGGCGGGGCCGGTTGTGGCTGCTGCCGTTTTGCTGCCACCGGGGTTTCGGCGTGGGGAGATTGATGATTCGAAGAAGTTGAGTGCGGCGCAGCGGGAGCGTGAGGCGGAGCGCATCAAGAAAGTGGCGCGCTGGTCGGTTGCGGTTTGCGAGGTCGACGAAATCGATCGGATGAACATTTTGCGCGCAAGCCTTTATGCGATGCACCTTGCGATTTGCGACTTGGGTGTTTGCCCGGACGGCGCACTGATCGACGGAAATATGCCCGCTCCCGATTTACCGTGCCCTTGCGAAACGGTGATTGACGGCGACGCAATTTATCTGTCAATTGCTGCAGCGAGCATTCTAGCAAAAGTACATCGAGATGCGTTGATGGCAGAATTTGCGCGCGAATATCCGGGGTATGGATTTGAGCACAATTTCGGCTATTCCACTCCGGAGCATTTTCGCGCTCTTGATGAAATCGGCCCATGCGCATTGCATCGTCGCAGTTTTGCGCCGATTAGGAACAGATTGCAGCCATGCCTCGATCTCGGCGTTTAGGCGCACACGCCGAAGATGCCGCTGCTGAGTTTCTTCGCGGCTTGGGTTACACGATCGTCACTCGCAATTACGTCGCGCCTGGTTTATCCGAGATCGATATTGTGGCGATGGACGGCGAATTGATGGTTTTTGTGGAGGTCAAGGAGCGGCGTGCCAACAGCTTGGTTGGGCCGGAAGAGTCGGTTAGTTTGCCAAAGCAGCGGCGGCTCTGGGCGGCAGCTAATTATTATTTAGGAGATGTTGTGGGCAAGGAAGTCGATGCGCGATTCGACGTGGTCGCTTTCGATGGCGGGGACATTCGGCATCATATCGATGCTTTCCGGCCGGGGCACTAGAAATCTTCTCGGTCTCGCACTGATCTTCATACTAAATAGAGAACGTAGATCGCCAGTATACGCTGATGGCTAACGAAGCGTCCATTTCCTTATGGCCTCAACGTATCCGCGATGCTCCAATTCAAGGACCCGTGAAGCGAGTGACTCCGGCATATCATCGCTTTTTACCGGGCATCGCAATTGATGGAGGATCGCACCTTCATCGTACTTTTCACTTACGTAATGAACGGTGCAGCCGGATTCCGTTTCTCCCGCAGCGATAACTGCCTCGTGCACTTTCATTCCCCACATTCCCTTTCCACCAAATTTAGGGAGCAGCGCGGGATGAATATTGAGCATTCTCCGCTCGAAATGGCGAACAACGTCTACGGGGATCAAACGCATAAAGCCGGCAAGGCAAACAAGATCGATATCTCGTTCCTGCAGAATCCCGAGCAAGTCGGCGTCCATGTCCGCAGGAATCACGACCTCAGCACCCAGCGAAAGTGCCGTCTCCACCGCAGGAGCATCTTCCGATGGTGCAATCACACATGCAATCTTGGCGTCCAAGACTCCCGATTGACACGCTTCGACTATCGCGCGCATATTCGAGCCCCTACCTTTGCTGCCAACAATAATCGCGATCCGGGTCATTCTTCCCAAATAGCCACTGCCGACGCTAGCGTGTTATCGTGTGATATAGAAACGTGCACTTTGCCTTCCGGTCGATGCTCGAGAAAACTTACGGTCGGCCTGCCGCCTTCACCTTCCAGTATTTCCAAATCTTGCCAAGTTAAATGCGTTCCAACGGCTTTTGCAACGGCTTCCTTAGCCGCCCATCTACCTGCTAAATATGATGGCGTTACCTTGCGTTCCAATTCTCGTGGGGTCAGAATTCGTGACGCAAAACGCTCGTTGCTTTCCATCGCTTCGATAATGCGCGATGTTTCGACAACGTCGATGCCTACCGCCCTAATCATTGGCTGCCTTTACCAATTCGACAATATCGACTAACTCCACATTCTCTCCGCCATCGACTTTTCCAACACTGGTATCCAACATAATTCTGCAGAAGGGGCACGCGACGGCGATCTTTTGCGCACCGGTCGCCACTAATTCTTTAGCGCGACGGTCCGATGGCCGCTGATTCGCCTCTTCTTCCATCCACATTCTGCCGCCGCCCGCGCCGCAGCAAAGAGTCTTCTGGGCAAAGTGCTCGGGCTCGGCTAACACATTGCCTTCTTCCATACTTTGCGCAAGGTAACGCCCCACCGGTGTGTTGTTATCGTTGAGATTCGACGGCCTTCCAAGAGCAATTCTCGGTGCGTCCGCCTCATTATTGATGCGAGCCAAATAGCACGGATCGTGCAATACAACGCTACCATCGCGAAAGGACGGCGCGATCAACTTACCGCGCTCTACCAATTCCGCAAGCATCTGCGAATGGTGCATCACTTCATAGTTGCCTCCAAAAACCGGATACTCGTTCTTTATGGTGTTAAAGCAGTGTGGGCACGCAGTAACAATGCGTTTGACGCCGTATTGCTCAAACGTCGCAACGTTGGCTTCTGCAAACGCTTGAAACGTGAACTCGTCGCCTGCCCGTCGCGCGGGGTCACCCGTGCAACTTTCTTCTTTTCCTAAGCAAGCAAACGAAATGCCGGCTTTGTTGAGCAGCGATGCGAAAGCTTTCGTCGTTTTGGAGGCGCCCCTATCCGCAACACCGGCACAGCCAACCCAAAGCAAAACATCAAATACTTCGCCGCGAGCAATCAAATCACGAGCGAGTGGTATCTCGAGGCCTTCCATCCACTTTTCGCGCTCACTTGCGGGCGTCCCCCAAGCGCTACCGGTGCTGCCGACTTGACGTAGCATCGTCGCCGCAGTTCCACTTAGCTTCCCTTCCGCTACCAAGTGCTGCCGCGCACCGACAATTAAATCCACGTGGCGGATGAGCACCGGGCACGCTTCCACACAAGCATTGCAGGTCGTGCACGCCCACAGCGCTTCTTCGGAAACCGCCGACGCCACCTCCGCGCCACTTGCCTCTGCGGCACGAATGGCTTGCACGACTTTACGCGGATCAAGGACCTTTCCAACTGCATTGGCGGGGCAAACTTCCGTACATCTGCCGCATTCCATGCATGCATCGAGCGACATCAAATGCCATCGAGAATAGTCTTTGGCATGCTTCGCACCGATCTGGCCCGTTTCTTCAACTTCCTTCATCGAGAGCGTCGGGATTTGGCCCATCTTCGCGTCGGGGTTTGAGCCGGAAGTCGAAAGGATTGCGTACGCGATATGGCGCAAACGCAGCCTTGGAACAATGGCGATAAACAAGAACACAAGCGCGGTGTGGAACCACCACATCGCAAGGTACGGCCCAGCCGTAATGCCAGGAATCATTTGCGAAACAAAGTAGCCGATGGGAGCAGAAGTATCGAAAGGCTTCGGATCGGCGGACATACGCATGCCTTCCAACACAAATCCCGTTATCGTTAGCAACAGCAGTAGAACGATAGTCCCGTAATCAGCAGGTGAGCTAACAACGGTTCGCGGCTTAAACAGCCACCGTCGCAACAAAGCCCACGCCAGCCCCACCAAGAGCGCAACGCCCATGACGTCCAGCACAAACTCGTAACCGATGTAGTACGGGCCGTGATGGAATTTCCAAGGCGAATACTGATTGATCGCCAACAGGGTCGTACCAATGAAGAGGGTCAAAAACCCATAGAATATGAGGAGGTGCATCGGCGCGCCGGAGTTCGGCCGCGAGGTCTTGACTTTGCGCTGGCCCAGCACATAGCGAACCACGGAGCCGACATAATCGGGCTTCCAATCGATGGGCTTGCCTTGCCGCCAAAGCCGAACGCGCTGCCAAACCTGCCAAAGAAAGTAACCCGTGGCCAGCGTAACGAGCACGTAGAACGCAGCCTTACCCGCCGCGCTATGAAATAGGAATTCCTGCCTTGTCGGCGCCTCCATTACTCAAAGTTTGGCACGAGACTGGAACCGGGGCGCGCGTGTGTGCGGTAACTTCCATTCAGGACATCAAACTTCCACGATCTAAGGCGATCGCGGCGGTGGTGAGTCCGCTGTAGCTCAGGTCGACGCCGGACTGCTGCGCATCGGGACGTCGGATCGTGAGTGGCCGCCCGAGGCTGTCGAACGTGTACGTGTACGCGAGCGTGCTCGCGTCGTTCCTCGACGGATCCGGTAGCGCCACGTCTTGCAGCGTGCCGTCGAGCCGGTAGCGATAGCTCGTCACGCTGTCGGCGGGCGCAGCGCCGAGCGCGAACGCGATGCTCCTGGTTGGGCGTCCGTACCCGTCGAGCTCTGTCTTCTGCTGCGCGTAGGAGATGACCC
>JBDSVQ010000053.1:0-5195 GCA_039927135.1 Fimbriimonadales bacterium
GAAGCTGCCTAAAACGAGCCACCGAAAGCGTAATAGCCGGCGCCAAATCCTCCGCCCTAAAAGGCTTAAGCAAGTAATAAAACGCCCCCGTCTCCTCAGCCCTCGAGAGAAGCTCTTCCTCCGCGTAGCCGGTTAAAAAGATCACCGGACACGGATGCGTCTCCAAAATGCGGTTTGCAGCCTCGATGCCATCCAGCACCGGCATCTTGATATCCAAAATCGCCAGGTCCGGCTGCCCATTCTGAGCAAACTGCACAGCCTCTTCGCCGTCCTCCGCCATCGCGATAACCTCGTGGCCGAGCATCTCGACATGCGCCTTCAACAGCTCTCTAATCGGCTGCTCATCATCTGCTATAAGAACCCTATACATAGTAACCCCAAGTCATTCTGAACCACGCGCCCTCGTTAAAGCGCGTGTCCCCTAAAATGCGTATCCCCAATCGCGTAAAATCCCCCTATGCGCGAAGTCGTCATCGTTTCCGGAAAAAGAACCCCCATCGGAGCCTTCAGTGGCAGCCTATCCTCCCTAACAGCCCCCCAACTCGGCAGCATAGCCATCAAAGCCGCCCTGGAAGAAGCCGGCATCGACCCCGCCCAAGTCGACGAAGTCCTCATGGGCAACGTCCTCAGCGGAGGCATCGGCCAAGCCCCCGCCCGCCAAGCCAGCCGAGGCGCCGGAATCCCCGATAGCGTCCCCTGCACCACCGTCAACAAAGTCTGCGGCAGCGGCATGAAAACCATCATGATGGCCGCCCAAGCCATCAAATGCGGAGACGCCGACATCATCGTCGCCGGAGGCATGGAGAGCATGTCCAACGCCCCCTACGCCCTCCCCAAAGCCCGCACCGGCTACCGCATGGGCAACGGCGAACTGATCGACCTCATGATCCACGACGGCCTCTGGGACCCCTACGACAACAGCCACATGGGCAACGCCGGCGAGCTTTGCGCCCGCGAGTGCGGCATCTCCCGAGACGCGCAAGACACCTTCGCCGCCGCTTCCTACAACCGCGCCCTCGCCGCCCAAGCAGCGGGGAAGTTCGCCGACGAAATCACCCCCGTGTCAGTACCGCAACGCAAAGGCGACCCGCTCGTGGTCTCCGAGGACGAGGAGCCCGGCAAGGGCAACGTAGCCAAACTCCCCGACCTCCGCCCCGCCTTCGATAAAGAGGGCACCGTAACCGCCGGCAACGCCTCCTCGATCAACGACGGAGCCGCAGCAGTCGTCGTGATGTCTCTTGATCGCGCAACTTCTTTGGGCATCAAGCCCCTCGCCCGCATCGTCGATTACGCCCAGTTCGCCCAAGAGCCCAAGTGGTTCACCACAGCCCCCGCAGGAGCCATCACCCGCCTCCTGGACCGCACAGGCAAATCGGTCTCCGACATCGACCTCTTCGAGGTCAACGAAGCCTTCTCAGTAGTAGCCCTGGCAGTCTCCGAAAAAGTAGGCATCCCCCACGAGAATCTAAACGTCAACGGAGGAGCAGTAGCCCTCGGCCACCCCATAGGCGCCAGCGGCACCCGCCTAGTCCTAACGCTGATCCATGAGCTGCGGCGGCAGGGGAAGAAACTCGGTGTGGCTACGCCGTGTATCGGTGGTGGTGAGGCGACAGCGGTGATGGTGGAGGTCTAGCGGATGGCAAGCGACACGGGAGGGAGGGACGTCGTCATCTTTGAGGATGACGAAAAAGGTTCCGCCCAGTGGCAGATACAAAATCCCTACGGCTACATACTAAATTGCGAGAAGGGATTTCCCCGGAGTGATAAACCGATGCTTCACGCCACCGGGTGCATGCATCTCGCGCGCGGAGATTACGGCTCGACCAGGTCGTACGTTAAGATTTGCTCGGTGGACAAGGACGAACTTCTAATCTGGTGTTCACGCATCGCCGATCATAAGATGCACTCCTGTCAAACGTGCGATCCATAAGGGGAGCCTGAAGAAAAAGTCCCGATTTGAAACATTTCGTGATATCAGCCGTAGTATCATATTAGCGAGAACAGGCGAGTGGCTAGATGGCGCAAGCGATTCGAAGCGTGGGCCAACGCCAAGCAGCCCGTCTCGGTAAGAGAAGTGGAAGCAACGATCTACAAAGTGTTCGAAGACCGCGTGAGGCGGCACGATGGCGGGAGCCACCGCTGGCGAATCGATGTCAACGAACTGCAAGGGGTCGACAAGGACTTCCTGTTGGGATCGATTGGTATCCCCGTCAGAGGAAAAGTCGTTCTACCGTGCTACCTGAAGATCGCTTACCGAGCGGCTGAGCTACTTGGCCTGCCTCAGGAACACGACAATGAACAAGATGACGAAGACTGAATGGGACGCGCTCCGCTATCCCGTGCAACTGCAAGAACTCTCCGAAGAGGAGGGCGGAGGCTGGATCGCCTGGATTCCGCTCTTGGGCAAAGGCATGTTCATGATGGATGCCGATACCCCGGCGGAGGCTATCGAGCAGTTGGAGGAGCATCGCAAATCCTGCTACGACGTCGTCATCAACTCGGGCGTGCCGATTCCCATGCCGGACGAGGACGATGAGCCGGTCGCTAGCGGCAAATGGCTCCAACGTACTTCGCGCAGACTGCATGCTGAACTGAAGGCTGCCGCCGCCAAGGACGGCGTTAGCTTCAACACTTTCTGCGAAAACGCCCTTACCCGTTGCCTTCAACAGTGGCATGGGGAAAATGCGATGGGTGTGGTTGCGGGTGAATTGAGCAAGCTCATTCGTAGCGTGAAGAAAAGCGCTTCGTATGAAATTGTGAAGGGTAAGGGCGCATCAAAGGCTGCTGAAGGTAAGAAGCGTTATGGTCGAAAGATAAGAAGCAGTCAGTGACTGTCGTACTATCGCTTTTCTCTCTTTGATATTATCTAATGGCTTCGGCTCCGCGCATTCACAGGGTCTTTAGAATCGACACGACTGCGCGCGCGAAACAAGTAGCACAAAACGATGGACAAAGAACGATCGATCGAGATTATCGACGCCTTAGCGGCGGGGACCGATCCAACAACCGGTGAGGTCTTCGCGTCTGACCACGTTATGCAGAACGCTGACGTCGTGCGCGCCCTTTACGATGCGTCAATCGCATTGCGAGAGCAAGTATCGAAGAGTGAGAAATCTAAAACGCTGCCGACGAGAGCCGGTGCTCCCTGGACATCC
This sequence comes from Fimbriimonadales bacterium, assembly GCA_039927135.1. Taxonomy (GTDB): domain Bacteria; phylum Armatimonadota; class Fimbriimonadia; order Fimbriimonadales; family ATM1; genus JACDEQ01. Next base: position 3,156 of record JBDSVQ010000053.1, read on the forward strand.
AAAGAAAACGAGGAGCTCGTCGCCGGCCACAGAAGCGGTTTGACCGAAAGTGAACTCGCAGGTCTTCACCAACGCACGCGAGGCGCTATCCAAAGACGACTACTTAGGCTCGGCATAATCACGAATCAATTGCCCTAGCGATCAATGCCCCGTGTGCGGCTTCTCGTTGTCCATCAATGTCAGATGACGACGGCGGTCGCTAAGCAGATAACTCCCAACCAAACACGTGTAGTACTTGGTGCACTGGATGCAATAGACACTTGCGAATAACCGACTGCCTTGAACTCAGCTGGATCCCTAAGAGCTTGTCCGCCAAAATTTCAAATCCTCGGATGCACGGCTCCAAGGATATCTGGCACTCGGTGTGCTCATAGCCGAAAACGACAACTGCCTTTCGCTCCGATCCCTCCGAAGCCATCAGCTTTATACAATCGCCCAGCGAACTTGTATTGCCTGGGTAGGGGTGCAACACATTTTGCGACCAGTTCTCAGCCTGTTTACCATTGTCGCCAAAGGGCCGAACGAGCTTAAATTCGATCTGCCAAAGTTCTGGAATCAGCAAGTCTGGCTGGCGCTTGATTTGCGCCCTACCAAACCTTTTCGGGTCAAGCTCTTGCAAATGCGCCAGTGCTAGCCGAACCGCATCCGCCTCCCCGAACGGCCCAATTCCGGGCTGGAATGCCTTGTGCGCCAGCGCCTTCGCATCGGCACCAGCGAGTGCGTCGGCAAACAATTCGCAAAACTCGTCAAGTTCCATGGGAATAGATACCAGCGCTATACTCCCCCTGTGCGTTCCTAACCCAGGCCATCGGCTATCTCGGCGATGAGAGTAGTCTCGCGGTCGTGGTCATCTTCGAATCCCAGCAGAACCGTCCGGTTCTCCTTCTTCATAAAGAAGAGTCTCCCAGTGCCTTTACCACGACCTAAATTGCACCGTAATTCTGAAAACTGTTTTCGTCCGGTCATCTTTACCGACTTAATGTCACCCGTCCCATTCTTAGCCTTCTTTATCGCCTCGGGCAACCTGCTAAACTCAACGGGCGGTCCGACATTCTTCAAGCATCGAAAGAAAGTCGGATGTACATCACATTCTGTAATAGCCTCAATTAGCTCTAGATGAGGTCGTGAAATTGATAAGCCGTGATCGGCGGCAACTTCCTTAATACTTGCATTTAATTCGTCGACCGTTGCGTGACTGCTTTCGACCTTACGCCGAAGTATCGCGTTCTCATCCCTAAGAAATTTTTCTGTTTGGCGGAGCAAAAGTACCTCGGACTGGAAGTTGCGCGCCCGATCGACTAACTCTCGTTCTCGATCAGCAAACTCGCCGAACATCTTCTCGGACTCTGCTTGCGCATGCTCGGACGTCACCACATCCTCTGTTCGCGCGGTTCTGATCGCTTCGAGCACGGCGCCCGTAACGGCATCGATCCTCTCTGCAAGCTGGGACTTGGTTTCCTCTGTAACCCGCTTTAATTCGTCCAGAGAGCGAACTACGACTTCCAAATCTCCTTGTCGGTGAGCGTCGCTTTCAGGTGGGTCTAGAGTCTCAGGTATCGATTGTTCTGCCACCGCTGTCGACCGGCCACCCTCGGTCGACTTGCGCGAACCGAACGCCTCCAGATACTCAAAATCGGATGCCGCTAACGGCTGTCCATCCGCACAGCGCCGAACATAAATGTAGAACGGAAATTCTTGACGGTCGCTGAACTTGTTCAGACCCTTGAGGTACACCGTGACGCGGTTCTCGTCAGTCAATTCGCTCAGCGTTAACTCGTACTCTTCTGCTGTGCAAAAGAGCAACCTGCGCCCACCATAGTACTCCTCAACTTTTACTTGGCTTGTCATACTCCCGACAATCTCAGCGTGGCTCTGACGATCTGCAAATTGTACACATAGATCGGCGACTATGGCCACGCGCGAGACGAAGTGGCAAGCGTTCCGCCCATCGACGAACTCGCCAACCACCGGCCAAACCGGACCGCCGCCCGCACGCCTACCCCCTGAGACTACGAGCGCTGTCGACCTGGTGCCAGCAGG
>JBDSVQ010000054.1:0-8020 GCA_039927135.1 Fimbriimonadales bacterium
CGAGTTCAGGCCAAAGTCCCTGGTCGATACGCTGGCGAAGTTCGAGTGGGTTCTCCCGTTGTTATCACAATCGGAGGGAAGGCGCGCACAGGTCGCATTTCCAGTGTTTTCCCGATTCAGGATTCGATGACAAGAACCTTTACCGTTGAAGCGATTCTAGAAAACGCGGATTCACTGCTCCAGCCGGGTGCTTTTGTGAATATGGAAATACAGGCTTCCGGGCCACGCGAAGGAATGGCGGTTCGTAATGAGGCAGTCCAAACCGACGCGGCAGGCAACAATTATGTGTGGGCTCTTAGCGAACGAAAAGCCGTCGGCGAAACCGATTGGACCTGCACCATGCACCCGGAGATTAGCAAAAAAGGCCCCGGTATTTGCCCTATTTGCAAAATGGACTTGACGCCGCGCGAATCGACCGCAAAATTCATCGCCGTTAGAAAACCGGTTGTAGCCGGGGCAAAGAATGCAAACACGACCATCATCGTAAGCGGACTGCAAAACGGCGACCAAGTGGTTTTCGGTGGCGCCGAAGAATTAACCGAAGGGTCACCGGTTGCCCCAGTCGCGTGGGGTGAAACGGGGCCAACCGAACTACCGGCTGGATCGGGCTCCAGCGGCGGACACGATGGCCACTAACAGCGAGCGCGGCGGCTTCAATATCGTAAGGTGGTCGGTCGATCATCCTTACGTTGTCGTTTCGTTCTTTCTGGCAATGCTCGTACTGGGTTATATCGCCGTCGGCTATTTGATGCCAAAGCGGTTTATGCCCTACGTCGAAAGCCCGATGCTCGGCATTATTACGGAGATGCCAGGCCTGAGCGCGGAGGAAATGGAGACGTATTTTTCCTCGCCGATCGAGCAGCGGATGGTGAACGTTTCCAACGTTCGCTATATTCGTTCGATTTCGCAGGAAGGCTTCAGTATGGTCACGTTGGAATATCCCTATGGCGCGGATATGCAGCGTGCACAGGTGGAAGTGCAGAGTTTGCTCAACGTTGTGCAAGGCGACTTGCCGGGAACGGGCGCGAACCTAAAACCATCATGGATTCTGCGTGTCGACCCGCTTAACTTGCCGGTTCTAACACTCAGTTTACGCGGTGATCCTGAGCAGGGTTGGACGCTAGCCCGATTACGCGATCTAGCCGACAACCAAATCATCAATCGCTTTAAAGCCGCACACCGAAATATTTACACCGTTTCACCGTTCGGCGGATACCGCAGACAGCTCCAGGTTCAGATGGATCGCGATAAACTCGCATCTTACGGCATGTCGATCCTCGACGTGCGCGATGCAATCGACAAATACAACGTCGCCGAGCCGGCGGGACTGTTGACGGGCGGCGATGAAGAGCCGATACTGCGTCTCGATACGCTCGCGAAATCTGCAGAGGATGTCCGGAACTACGTTGTGATGGCTGAGGGCGACAGGATTGTCCGCGTCGGCGACGTCGCGAAGGTCACCGACACATTTATCGAACGCCGAAGCTCGTACCGGCATATGGCCGACGGTGTGTCTACGGAGGCTATTGCCATGAACGTTTTGCAAAATGCAGACGCAAGCTCTCCGGTAACGATTGACGCGGTTATGAAAACCGCGCGACTCATGGAGGAAGAATTTCCGGGAATCTCTTTCGACATAGCCTACGACAGTGCCGGATTCGTGGACATTCTTTTCCACAACATGTGGGAAGAGTTGATCATCGCCATCGTTCTCACCGGGCTACTGGTCCTGCTGTTCTTGGGCGACTGGCGCGGCACGGGTATCGCGCTCACCGCAATTCCAACATCTTTGGCGATGGCTCTCCTCGGCATGGCAGCGATGGGAATGAGCCTAAATTCCAGCACGCTCATCGGATTGCTCATCGCCATCGGCAGGTTGGTAGATGACGCAATTATCGATATCCACGCGGTTGAAAGGCATCTTCGGATGGGCAAAGATCGCCGGACTGCAACGATCGACGGCATTTCCGAAGTGCGGCGGTCCGTCCTCGCGGCAACCATAGTATTAATCGTCGCCCTCATCCCACTAATGCTCAGCGGCGGCATCACGCAATTGATGTTTGTCGGTCTTTGCTGGCCGATTATTTTCGGATTGATTTTCAGTTACATCGTTTCGATGACGCTTACGGCGGTGCTCTGCTCGCGATTCCTAAAGATTCCCGAGCATCGCCGCGATACATGGTTTTCGCGAAACGTTCTCGGTCGATTTGAAAGCGGACTAACGCGTATGGAGCGCGGCTACGAACGCCTGATCCGCTACCTTCTCAAGCACCCGCTCGCGAACTTCGTTCGCATCGGCATCACAATCGTAATCGGCTTCGGGTTTTATTACTTTATCGGCAGCGAAATGATGCCGCTTGCAGACGTCGGACAGGCGAGCGTGCAAATGGAAATGAAGCCGGGCACATCTTTTGCAGCGGCCGAAAGAGCGGTAAAACAATTCGAGCAGATCATGTCCGAGGAGGGCGCGGATCGGGGCTGGATTCAGCACGCCAGCATCGAAGTGGGCGTTGAAGGCGGCCCCGGCATGACGGGTGGCGCGTACTTCACCGGCTATGGAATGAATACCGTAAACGGCGCCACGATGATGCTCACTTTTTCTGATAAGGATAGCGGACGTCCGGATGTTTGGCAAATCATGGACCGCATCCATCGCCGAGCACTGGAAGAGATTCCCGGTATTCGAAGAGTGGGATTAAAAGAAATGGGAAGCGACGTTATGGCGACCGCGCTCGCCCCTGTCGCGCTCGTAATTTATGGTTCCGATCTGAATCTTCTGGACAAAATGGGCAAGGAGGTTCTGGAGATTGCCGAGAAAGACGTTGTCGATCAACGAGATGACAAGCCCGATATGGCGCAGCCGTTCTTATCCTGGGAAATGTCGAAGCCGACAATAACGGTAAAGGTCGACCAAGAAAAGGCGGCAGCACACGGCTTGGCGCCGATGGAAATCGCGGAACAGGCTTATTACGCCCTGAGGGGTGGGTACACCACAGAGTTTTATCGAATCCCGAATCGCCGCCCCATGACAATTCAGGTGCGGTACGACGAGCAATTCCGTCGAAATACCGACGATCTTCAGGGCATGTTTATTACGGGCATGAACGGCGATCAAGTGCCATTGTTGGACCTTGTAACCCTGGAAGAACGGCTGGCGCCGAGCATGATCGAGCACGACCAACTACGGCGGGTGATGAGCGTCGGCGGATACTATCGAAAGGACGGAAGGCCGAGCATGGACGTCACGATGGACTTGCAAATGAAGGCCATGTCGCAACTCAATTGGCCGCCGGGTTACGGCATCGAGGCGCGTGGCGATATGACGCAGATGATGGATAGCTTCCGAGTGATGATGCAGGGCCTGCTAGTGGCTCTTGTGCTGATGTATCTCATTCTTGTGGCGCAATTCGGCGGCTTTTTGCAGCCGCTACAGATGATTTTCTCGCTACCATTAGAATTATCCGGCGTGTTCTTCATGCTTTGGATCACGCATCAGGCATTTTCAACGGTTTCTATTCTTGGAATCATTGTGCTGAGTGGCATGGATATCGTGACCGCCATCCTAATTATCGACTTGATTCTCAATTATCGTAAACAAGGACTACCGAGAAACGAGGCGATAGCGACGGCAGCGCCGCAAAGGCTTCGCCCAATTCTTATGACGTCGATCATCACGATCTTCGTGATGGCAGGTGTCGCGTTTTGGCCGAAAACCGGATTAGACGCGTACCAGCCGCTCGGAACGGTAGTTATCGGTGGCCTTGTCGTCGGCACCGTGTTGTCTTTGCTAGATATTCCCGTCATGCACGCAATCGTCGACGACATTTCCCGATGGCTGCAGATCAAAGTTCTAAAAAGAGACCCGAAATCACTTCCGCCAATCGAGGCAAACAATGAAACAACTTAGTTTTCTCCTGATAGCAATGTGTGCGACTGCAAACGCGCAGATTTCACAAGTGCAAAAAGACGCTTTGGAAAAGCACCCTGCGATAGCGGCGGCGCAAGCCGGTGCTAACGCCCTTGCGGCACAAGGAAGGCAAGAAAAGGCGCCGTATAAACCGATGGTTTCGCTAACAGGAATCGCCGCCAAAGGCGACGACAATATGATCTTCGGAACAAACATCGAGCCGCGCTCTTACATCATGGCAGCGGGCGACCCCGTCGGTATCGGCGCGGTCATGGCGATGTGGACGATTTACTCCGGCGGACGCGACCGATCCGCAGCGGCGTACGCAGGCGCGCTCATGGCGGAGGGTGCCGCCATGGTCGAGACCGCGCGGCTTGAAGTGCTCCGCGACGTACGCGTCGCCTACGCCGAATCGATGGCAGCACGCGAGCGACACGAAGCAACATTCGTCGGATTGCAGTCTGCCGAAGAACTCCTGCGCATTACAGACCAAATGTTTCAAGCGGGCTCCGCTCCAGAGGCTTTCGTGCTAAGGGCCCGTGCCGGACTTGAACGGGCGCGCCGGGCCAGGGCACTTTCGGAGGCCGACATCCGATCCGCCCTCGCGGTTCTCGAGGAAGCCGCATTCAACGACCTCGAAGACGTCCGCCTGGAAGATTGGGACCTCGACCTACTAGCCCCGGCAACCGTTGAAGAAGCACTGAAACTCGCGGAGGCAAGGCCAGAGATGAAACTCGTCGAAGCCCGTCGACTAGCTGCCCTCGCGCGAGCCCGCAAAGCTCGCCAATCGGCTTACCCGGAGCTCAACCTCGTCGGATATGGCCAAGGTGTGACGACGAAAGAGGAGACGGATGCGTTCTATAAAATAGGCGTCGTTTTATCCGTGCCGCTTGTCGATGGCGGTATGCGAAAGGCGCAAGCCGACGAAATGTCCGCGATGGCGACACAAGCACAACAACAAAAAACCCTCGTGTGGATGCGCATCAGCCGAGAAATAGCAAGCGCATGGGCGCAGTGGCAAGCCGCACCTGAAGTAGTTAGATCGTCCCAGGCAGAAGTGACATCCGCTCATGAGGCTTACCGAATCGCGAGGCTACGATATCAGGAAGGCAAAGCGCCGCAAGTCGAGGTCGACCAGTCCGCTGCGGACTTGGTTGCAGCAATCTCAGCAAATGCCGACGCAAACGCATTTCAACGGATCGCATGGGCAAATCTCATGCGCGCCGTAGGAAACCAACTAAAATAGGAAACATATGATGAAAACTACAACACTCTTCGCCGCCGCACTTCTGCTTGGCGGCATCTTAGGCGGCTGCTCAGCAGAGGCGCCGGCAGACAACAACTCCACTGAGCCTACAAGCTCGATCGAAGGCGGAACCACCACTCCAGTGGTATTCGCAAACGACAAGGGCGTGGCCCTTTGCCCTGTCATGGGCGATGAGATCAAAGACACGGCCGGGCTCAAATACGAAGACTACGAAGGCAAACGCTACTACTTCTGCTGCGACGTGTGCCCGGAGAAGTTCCACGCCGAACCTGCCAAGTACGCCGACGGCAAAGCCATGCCCGCCGAAGGCACTATGTAGCCAAAGGGTATAAACCAAGAAACCGAGCGGGTGTAGCTCAGCGGTAGAGCGTCTGCTTCCCAAGCAGGATGTCGCGGGTTCGATCCCCGTCGCCCGCTCCAGTTCGGTTTACTTAATCGAATTCAGCACACGCTCAAGCGTGCTTTGCTCAACCCTACCAAGTCCGATGAACCAGAGGCCATCGAATAATCGAGAAGCCGTTTTATAACCCGGACGATTCTCCTCGCCGAATTTAGGCGGGCGCGGACCGCGGCCCTGAAAAATCGAAAAGTTCTTACTGCCGTCGCTAAAGTGCAGCATCACGACAGGCCTGTTCTCCAAGCGTCGAAAACCACGGCCGACCTCTTTGAAGTTTGAAGGCAACCAGCCAGGTCCCTTGATCTTCCAGTTCACGCCGAAATCCGGCGGACGGTCTACGATCTTTGCTCCGGGAGGCCGAGGCGGCTCAAATTCGGTTGCCGAAAACGTAGGCGTCAGGTCGATCTTTTGAAACGCGTAGCTCGCCAGCTTTCGCGATTCAGGGCCAAAAGACTCCGCCCGCAGAACGAGGCCGGACGGCTCATCGATGCAAAGCCGTTGAAGCATGTTGCCGCGCTTGTCAACAACTTTCACGCTAGCGCACTTGCGGCCCGCGACGGTATCGGGCGTCCCGAGATAGGCCGACATTCTGCCCTCGCGCACGCTGTGCTCCACACCGCGCAGCATCATGATCGTGCCTCCGCGTCGGCGCGGCATCTTACGAACTTCGTTGCGCTCGGGGTTGAACTCCCAGCGATCGCGCGCATCTTCTACGATGATAAATCCCTTGCGTGGCGAATCCGCCGGATAAGTAATCCGCGAATGGTCACGGTCACGCGAGACGTACTCGACAAGCTTCACCAGCTTGCCGTTCACCATAACTTCAACTTCGCGCTGGCCCTTGTATCTCAGCCTCGGCTGCTTGGCAATCGCCACCTCGAGCGTCGGCAAAGCCGGCTCTTGTGCAGGCGCGAAGGCGACCAGCAGAGACAGGATGGCGAGCGCAGAAACGAATCTCAAGCTACTTTTTGTCTCCGTCACGTGCAACTTGTGAAAATGCTGCAAGGTTCGCGCCATCACCCGGCAGCACGGATGTCGCAACCGCTTCCTGATGCCAATCAAAAAGCGAATCAGCCGAAAGCTCTTCGACAACCGGCGCAGGCGACTCTTGAACGTTGAGGACAAAAAACATTGCCAGCGACGCCGCGGCGAAGGCCCCAAAACCCGAGGCAACACGCAACACGCCGCGCCGTCTCAGCGAGTTCTCAAAGCCCTCTGCGACTCCTTGCGGTGCATCATAGCGGGGAAGTGCCCCGACCATCGACGGCAGCCCAGATTCGTCCTGAGACGCGAGCGCAGCGTTTAGCTGCGATTGCTCGGCTTGAGACAAGGCTTCTTCATTTGCCAACTTATCGATCCATTCTTTCATCATTCATTTCCTCCGCCGATAAACGGCGCGAGAGCTGCCTGCAGATGGCAGCGAGCCAGGAATAGCCTCGACTTTACGGTGCCCAGCGGGATGCTGAGCGTGTCGGCTATCTCCTGATAATCCATTCCTTCGATGTCGTGTAGCAGCAACACGGGCTTGAGCCTTTCGCTCATTTGGCCGATCGCCGCCTCCAGCGCCATCCGCATTTCGCCTGCGACGGCCAATTGCTCAGGGTTCCAGCGTGTATCGGCAGGCACCAGAGTGGCTTGCGCAACCCCGACGTCAAGCGAAATCGTGTCGCCGCGACGCTTTCGCGATCGAGCGCGGTCAACGCACAAGTTCGCAGCGATCTTGAAGAGCCAGGTAGCAAACGAAGCCCTTCCGTCATAGCGCCGTATGTTCTTGAACGCCTTGACGAAGACCTCTTGGGTGACGTCTTCAGCATCATCAACATTCGACACCATGCGCCTAACGAAGTTGTAAACGCGAGACTGATAGCGCAGGACGAGCCACCGAAAGGCTTCGGTGTCCTGATTCAGACATCGGCGGATCAGATGTGTTTCGTCATGCGAATCTGATCCGCCCGTCAATATGATGGCTCCAGCGGCGATTTCTGACATCGCGATTGTAAGGTATTACGCTGCAATCGAGCCTAAGTTCACCTAAAGTCGGAAGCCGAGGGTTATTGCGAAGCCATCAAGGGCAGTTCCGACATTTTGAACGCCGAACCATCGAACCTCTGCGGTAAGCGGGAGGCCGAGCCAGGGTAGGTCATAGCCCGCAGAGAACTGGTAGGCGAAACCGATTGAGGAATCCTCGTCCGGCACATCGGCGAATGAAAAGCCCGCTCCCGCAGAAAATCGCAAAGAGCCTTGCTTGATCTTCAGGTTCAAGAGCACGGGCACGCTCGAAACGCCACTCTTGTTGTAGGCGTCCACCGAGAGGCTCACCTTCGGATCGAGCGGGATCGGCAGAAAGCCGAAGCCCGGGCGAAACACATCCATCTCGGCGCCCACAGCGATCCACTGGTCGCCGACTGCGCCTCCCGCGCTGCTGGAGGGCATAAAGATGCCTCCTCGA
>JBDSVQ010000055.1:0-5487 GCA_039927135.1 Fimbriimonadales bacterium
AGGTCATCGTTTCCTGCGGTGCCAAGCACTCGATGTTCAACGCGCTGATGACGATTTGTGACCCGGGCGACGAAGTTATCCTCTTCGCTCCGTACTGGATGACCTACAACGACCAAGTCTTCCTAACCGGAGCAACCGCAAAAACCATTTGCACAGACCGGGCCAGCGGATATCTGCCCAACCCCGATGCGTTCGAAGAGGCTATTACGCCTAAAACCAAAGCCGTCGTTCTCAATTCACCGTCAAACCCGACCGGGGCGGTGATGCCGCGCAAAACGATGGAGCGGATTGCCGAAATCATCGTGGAGCGAAATCTATGGGTGATCTCGGACGAGATTTATGAAAAGATCGTTTACGAAGGCGCCCAGCACGTTTCGATTGCTTCCCTCGGGCCGGAGATTCTGGCTAGAACGGTCACAGTAAACGGAGTCAGCAAGAGCCACGCGATGACCGGATGGCGCATTGGCTACGCGGCAGCTCCGATAGAAATCGCCAAAGGCATGAACGTGCTGCAAGACCAGGTCACTAGCAACCCTTCGAGCATCTCACAGTACGCGGCACTCGCCGCTCTTGGCATGCCGTGTTCGAAAATCGAGGCGAACGCCCGCGAGTTTCAAGCGCGCCGCGACCTAATTCTAGGCGAGCTAGCCAAGATCCCGGACGTGCTTTGCGCAAAGCCAATGGGTGCCTTTTATGCGTTCGCAGATGTGTCGGCACACACCAACCCAGACTTCGACGACTTGGCTCTGTCGCACAAGCTGCTTTGCGACCACAACGTCGCCTGCGTACCGGGCAGCGTCTTCGAGGGACCGGGACACCTGCGCCTGACCTATGCGCTCGATCGAAATGGGATTGTCGAAGGCGTTCGGCGGATCGCGGAGGGGCTGCGATCGCTCCGCTGAACCGGCCCGATATCCCGATCAAGAATCAGGACCGCTTCAAGAAAGCCCTGCGGCACCGCTCTGCGACAAACGATTCTGTAACTGACTCGTATGAGCGCCTCGAATTCTTTGGCGATTCGATCCTTGGCGCGATCGTCGCAGAATACGTTTACGAGCACTTCCCCCATTGGGACCAAGGGCTCCTCAGCAAAGCCAAGGCCACGGTGGTACAAGAGGCGCCACTTGCCGAGACCGCGCTTCGGCTCGGCTTCGCCCCGCTCATGGAGGTGGCTCCAAGCGAGCGCGGTACCGACGGCTCGATCCGGCCGTCGATCCTTGCCGATGCCTTCGAAGCCGTGGTCGGCGCGATCTATATCGAAAATGGGCTGGCGATCACGCGCTGGTTCGTCCTAGAGCAGCTGCAGCCGTATCTTGAGGCAATAACGCGCGGCGAGGTCGGCGTCGGTGATTACAAGTCCCGCCTACAAGAGATCGCGCAGGCCAAGTGGCGTCAAACCCCCTCCTACCGCATCTCCTCCGAGGGAGGCGCCGCGCACGAGAAGACATTCGCCGTGGAGGTCGTGCTGGACGGAGAGGTCATGGGTCTCGGCTTTGGGCGGAGCAAGAAGGAGGCTGAGCAAGCCTCGGCGAAGGAAGCCATCGAGCTAATCGAGCGCTCCGAAGCTTACCAAACTCGCCAAAACACCTGACAAAATTGCTGTTTTGTACCGATTTCTAAGGACATTCTGAAAATGTCTCGGATTATCGGAGTAAGTGTAGTATTATATGAGAGTTCGCTACGTTCCGCGACGCTAGCGATTTTGATATTTCAAGGGCCCCTTTGGCCCACTGGAGAAAGAGCAATAATGAGGAGAGTCTTTACTGTCGCAATGGCAGCTGTGTTGCTGGTGACCATTTCGGTTGCCCAGCGGCGCATGTTGCCGAACTCCTACATCAAGAGCCCGACGCCAACCGTCGAGTCCTTGATAAAGCACGTACAAAAGCATCCTGAAGTCATGGATCGCTACGTGCGACACTTCCAAATGACCCCCGAAGAGGTCCTGCGCTTCCTGCGTACCCTCAAGATAGGTCGACTACAGCACGATGCGTACTTCGACGTCTGGAACGTTCCGGGCGAGACCGGGGAACTTCGTGTCCGTCACCTTCTGTTCCGCAAGGGCGAGCCCTTCTTCTTCGACGCTAACGGCGCACCCGTTATGGTCGTGGTTTGCGGCAATCCCGTTATCCGATCCGATGAAGCAGCTTCACCACGCATCGCTCCTATGGTCGGCGGAATAATGCCACCTGGCGAGGTTGCCGTACCGACTCCGTTGGTAACGGAGATGCCGCTGAACATCATGCAGCCGCCGGCTCCGATCGCTCCTGAAGTGATCACCGAGCCCGGTCCTGAGCCTGGGCCATCAAATCCTGTTGGTATCACGCCGCTCCTCGGCTTGCTTCCAACGCTTCTGATCGGCATCAACTCAGGCGGAAACACAATCCCTGAGCCCGGCACTTTTGTCGCGCTCGGCGCAGGTTGCGCTTTCGTACTGGCTCGCAGATCTAAGAAGAAATCTCGATAAGCTCCTCTGAGGGCTCTTCGTTGAAAGACTCGTGGCCGTCCTCTGTGACGGCCACGATGTTTTCTATTCGGACTCCGAACTTGCCCGGCAAGTAGATCCCGGGTTCGATACTAAAGCACTGCCCAGCCACAACCGGCTCCGTGTTGCCCTCAACGATGTTTGGCTGCTCGTGCCCTGCCATCCCGATCCCATGCCCCGTGCGGTGTATGAAGTACTCGCCGTACCCGGCTTCCTCGATCACCCCGCGCGCCGCCAGGTCGATGTCCTCTGCGGGAACGCCAGGCCGAATCGTGGCCCGCGCGGCCATGTGGGCCTTGTGGACAACGCGATAAACTTTATGGGCCTCCTCATCCGCGTTGCCGCAAGCGATCGTTCTGGTCATGTCGCTCTGGTATCGGTTAAATTCGCATCCCCAATCCATCACGACCACGTCTCCAGCCGAGATCTTCGCGCTCGAAGTCACGTGGTGTGGCTCCGCGCCGTTTGCGCCTGTACCTACGATGCAAAACGTGGGGGTGCCACCCCTCTGCTGCATCGATTTGAACAGTGTGTTGGCGATATCCATCTCGGTTCTAGCGGCGCAACTCACACCGAGCACTTCTGCAAACGCCATGTCTGCGATCTTGCCGGCTTTCCTCATCGCGTCGAGTTCGCCTGCATCCTTCACCTTTCGGAGTTGTGCCACCTGTGCTCCGGCAGGCTTGAAAAGGGCGGCAGGCAACGCCGCCTGCATCGATAGCAAAAATGATGCCGGCGTCTCGTCGTCGACCCCGATAACCGCAGTCTTCAACCTCCAGTCCTCAGCGAGCGTCGCAAAAACACTCTGCGGGTCATCGCCGTCCTTCCAGATTCGCAAGTCGTCGATGCCGGCATGCCGCGCGTGGGTTTCACTGAGTGAGGGCGCGATCATCGCCGGTTGTCCATCGGGCCGGAACGCGATCAGTGTCAGCCGTTCGTGTGGGGTTTCAAAAAATTCCGTGAGGTAGCCCATCGACACGGACGTGCAGGCAAGATACGCGTCGATCCCAGCATCGGCAAGGATGCTTTGCAGGCGGCTCACCCGAGATTGATTCAACGACATACAAGAATTATGGTTGACATTTGCCGTACTTAGCGCCGGATATCAATGATGGCCACGAAAGCGTGCAACTTGAAGTGTGACGAGATTCGTCACGGATCCGTCACAACTCAACCGTTACCATGTACTTACTGGCTCGGGAAGCCAGATGGAGAAAAATGAAACTTAACGAAATGTTTACAGTGGATGCCGGCTCTTCGGCCCCCGTCCGCTCGGGGAAGCAATCAAAGAATTTTCGCGGCCGATCGGTCGTGCTTGCCGGAGTGGCGACACTCATGGTGTCCGGGGTCATGGTGGGGTTTACCCGCGAGTCGCCTGGAAAGCCTATTGGAGCGGGAATGAAACCAACGCCACTCGTGTTGGGCCCGATGATTTTCGTGAGCAACCGGAGCGGAATCATTAGCGGAACCCCGAACGGCAACGAAATTTGGACGATGAACGCGAACGGTACAACCCCGGTGCGTCTCACCAACAACACCACGGCTGAGTGGGAGCCGCACTGGAATCCGGACGGAACTAAGATCGCGTTCACGAGCAACCTTGCCGTTAACTGGATCCCGTGGGACGGGAACTGGGACGTTTACACGATGGACCCGGACGGTTCAAACGTAACGAACCTAACCGACAGCCCCTCGTATGATTTCGGTTCCACGTGGTCTCCGGACGGGTCGAAGATCGCATTTGCGACAGACCGCGACGGGAACCTCGAAATATACGTGATGAACTCGGATGGCTCGAACCCGGTGAACCTCACCAACAATGGAGCGAGCGACGGGCACTCTGCCTGGTCCCCGGACGGGTCGAAGATCGCCTTTTCCAGCAACCGCGATGGCAACGACGAGATTTATGTGATGAATGCCGACGGCTCTGGTGTCGTGACACGGATCACCACCAACTACGCGATCGACATCTCGCCAACCTGGTCACCGGACGGAACGAAGATCGCGTTCAGCAGCAGTCGCAGCGGGGCCTACGACATTTACTCGATGAATGCAAACGGCTCGGGCCTGAAGAGGCTCACCAACAATCCAGCGGAGGAATACGAGCCAAACTGGTCTCCAGACGGGACGATGATCGTTTACTATAGGAGACACGACGGCACCAGCAATAACCTCGAGATCTACACCATGAAGGCCGACGGCAAGCAGCAGGTGAGGCTGACCAACAACTATCCGTTCCTTGACGGCGACCCTACCTGGAAGCCCCTTCCTTAGCCACAACGATCGGATGGCTGGCAACTGGACAACTTATCACACGGACATTAAAAGTTAGTGTATGGGTTCGAAGCGGCGTTCGCGAAAGGCGATCGCCGCTTCCTTCATGCCTCCGCCCCTTCGGCCGTTCCCGGGCACAACAGCACGTTCGGTCTTTGACATTGCGCCGAACGACATACCGTGATATAGGACTGAGTCGAAATGGATAAGTTAGGCTGGAAGCTCCCGAAATGCGAGATTCTAGCCAGAAGATAGCGAGTCTACGTGAGCGGTATCTCCTGCGACGAAGCCGGTGGCAAACGCCGCCTGCAGGTTGTAGCCGCCCACCGGACCGGCAATGTCGAGAACCTCGCCACAAAGATAAAGCCCGTTGCAAACGCGAGATCGCATCGTTTGCGGGTCAACTTCATCGAGCGAAACACCGCCGGCGACCACTTCGCCCTTATCGAGGATAACTTCCTTGACACTGCCCAGTGGAAAGGCTTTGAGTAGGGACACCAAACGGTTTCGCTGCTCTTTCCTGAAGGTCGAGAACTTCGACGTCGCCGCCAACCCAGCTTCTACAAGGAATTCATCCAGGAGACGCTCCGGCAAGATATCGTCCAGATACGTCGCAACGAGGCGGCTGGGATGCGTCTTGGCGTACTCGATCACAGCCGCGCCCGTCTCTTCGAGGTTCAGTTCCGGGATGAGGTCGATCTCGATCGAAACAGGTCCGCGCTCACGCGCTT
>JBDSVQ010000056.1:0-6002 GCA_039927135.1 Fimbriimonadales bacterium
CATTACAATGAATAACGCGCAATCGTTCCAAGCCGATGAGCGAATGGAATCCCTCCACCGTCGCTTCGAAACCTTCGCGCTCATGCACCGCGTAGCCGGCGGCAAATAGATGGCAAGTGTCCCAACAAATCACCAAACGCGGGTCACCTGCTAGCGCCTCAATCACCATCGCCCAATGCTCAAACTGCCAACCCAGCGAACTCCCTTGCCCGGCCGTCGTTTCCATCGCGAGGCAAACGTCCGACGGCGTACTATCCAAAATCTGCGCCGTCGCCGCGACCAACTTCTGCATCCCCTCTTCAAACGTCTGCCCCTGCAGCGAGCCCATGTGCGAAACAACATAAGGGATTCCCAGTTGCGAGCAGCGCGTCAGCTCGTCGGTCAGCGTCTTGATCGATTTTTGCCGAATGTCATCGGTTGGCGCGCAAAGGTTCACGAGGTACGTATCGTGCGACACGAGGAACTCCATCCCCGTGTCCTTTATCGCTTTCTTCGTCTCCGCTATCAGCGTGGCGTCGGGCATTTTTGACGCCCATTGCCGTGGGCTGCTCGTGAAAACCTGAATCGCGGTGCAGCCGATCGCCGCCCCATCGCGAATCGCTTTGGGCACGCCCCCACCGGAGGTTGACATGTGCGCGCCGATTAACCTTGCCATCGGAATCTACGTTACCCCGAGCCGAAACGGGTAGAACGAGCGCAGATGACAGATCGCCTACCCTGCTTTAAGGTTTACGATGTCCGGGGTGTCGTCCCCGATGAGCTTAGCCCGGAGATCGCGCACAACATCGGCCGCGCGCTCGCCGACGAAACCGGTTGCAAAACCTGCGTTATCGGACACGATATCCGCCTCAGCAGCGAGGATATCTCGCACGCCCTCACCGAGGGGCTGCGCACCGCCGGAGTCGATGTCATCGATATCGGCCTATGCGGCACCGAAATGATCTATTTCGCGACCGCGAATTACAACTATGACGCCGGCGTCATGATTACAGCCAGCCACAACCCGCCCGAATACAACGGCATGAAAATCGTTCGCGAGGGCAGCAGGCCAATCAGTGGCGACAGCGGATTATGGGAAATCGAGCGACGCACTCGCGAACAGGATTTCGACCGCACGGGCCAGGGCACCTACACCCACCGAGACGTTTACGACGACTTTATAAAGCATTTGCTAGGCGTCGTGCCGGCAAACACGCTAAAGTCGCTAAAGGTCATCGCAAGCCCCGGCAATGGCTGTGCGGGCGTAGCCGTCCGAGCATTGGCCCCGTTCGTGCCCCTACAAATAGAAGAGCTTGATTTCGAGCCCGACGGCACGTTTCCCAAAGGCGTTCCCAATCCCATTCTCGAAGAAAACCATGTGGAAATTGGCGCGCTCATGCAATCCGGCAACTACGATTTCGGAGTTGCATGGGATGGTGATTACGACCGCTGCTTTTTCTTTGACGAAAAAGGCAACTTTGTGGATGGCTATTACATGGTTGGATTGCTGGTGCAAGACACGCTAGAGAGCTACCCGGGAGCGACCATCATCCACGATCCCCGTTGCATTTGGAACACACTCGATATCTGCGAAAGACTCGGAGGCCGACCCGTCGTGTGCAAAACCGGACACGCTTTTATCAAAGAGAAAATGCGCGCCGAGAACGCCGTTTACGGCGGCGAAATGAGCGCACACCACTATTTCAAAGACCATTGGTTTTGCGATAGCGGAATGCTGCCCTTCCTAATGATCGCACGCCTCATTAGCAGAACGGGACAACCCCTCAGTGAACTCATCGGCGAGATGATGGAGAAATTCCCCGTAAGCGGAGAAATAAACAGCGTTGTAGCCGATGCCCCAGCAGCAATTGAGCGCGTAAGAAACGCGTTCCCGAACGGTTTCGAGGACCACACGGACGGCCTTTCCATGAATTTCGATAACTGGCGATTCAACTTGCGCAGCAGCAACACCGAGCCAATCGTAAGACTAAATATCGAGTCGCGTGGCGACAAAGCACTTGTCGATCAGAAGGCGCAAGAAATAATCAGTATCCTACGCGCCTAATCTCTAGAAGCGTGAGAACAATTGAAGGAAAAGCGCAAAGCCCGAGAAAGACCTACCTAGGCCTCAGACGCGCGGTTTTGCCGCCAGTAAAGCGCCAAGCTAACTCGATCACGGCACTTCAACTTTCGCAGCACGTTCGCTAGGTGGGTCTTCACCGTGTTCTTACTCACGCAAAGCGCGCGAGCCACTTCGTTGTTGCTCATGCCGGCAGCCACCAAACGAGCCACGTCGATCTCGCGCTGACTGAGCGCCGTCGACTCTTCCTTGCGTCCGCCGACGATAGGAAACAGCTCCACAATCGTTTGCATGATCGTGTCGCTCGCAAGCTCTTTGGTCAGAAACGCATCGGCGCCGTTCCGCAAGGCGCCCGCCTTCGCAGTACGCCCGTAACCGGTCATAGCTACCACTTTCGCATTGGGGCACCAAGACTTGACCTTCGTGATCCCTCCGAAACCATCGATATCCGGCAGCCTTAAATCAAGAACCACCACATCGGGAGTAATGTCCTCCAAAAAAACCTGCGCTTCGCTCAACGAACGAGCGCGGCCGACGACCTCGACCCTGCCATCCAGCGTCAATATCCGCTCGATTCCCTCTAAAACGATCTCGTGATCGTCCACTAACAAGGCCGTAATCCGTCGCATTTTCTTGGGTTCCGACATAGTGTTATAAAATTGAGAGGTCTGTGGATTCACCCGTTAGGCTGATTTTGATCCCATCCATATTTCGGCAACTAGCGCCGCGCCACGCGCTCCAGGCTCCAATGCCAGCATTCCGCCCTGCTCGCTGAAAACAGCGCGCAGCCGCTGCAGGCCGTACCCAAGCGCAACCACTTCGCCGGCGCCCTTACCGTTGTCTTCTAACCTAATTGTAAGCTTTTCGCCCATCGTTCGGATGGAAAAAGTCACGCGGCTCGCCTTTCCGTGCTTCTTCGCATTGTTCAGTCCCTCGCGCAAAAGCATCTCGATTGCCCGCCATTGCCCCTCCGTAAGAGCAACGTCATCCGCCATTTTCAGGTCGTAATCGCCTGCCCATCGGTCTCTCAATACCTTCTCGATGCGCTCCCTGCCGACAGCCGACCTTGGCGTTGCCCGCTGGATGACCTCTCGCGCCTGCCGTGCCGCCCCACGGGCGATTTCCTTGAGGCGCACCAGTTCCTTGTCCACATCGGCGCGGCTCTTAAGCTGCCGGGCGGCCTCCGCGCGTAGGTCCATAGCAGCAAGAGTCTGAAGGTACGTATCGTGAAGCTGGTCCGCAATGCGGCTCCGCTCGGCGTCCGCCGCCGAGGCGATCAAGTCGTTAGCGAGGTTAATGCGCTTGAGCGTCGTAGCGCCACGCTCGCACATGATCTCTGCCAGGGTGTCTTCGCGTTGGCCAAAAGGTGCGGGACGCTCGCCTGTAAGCTCCCCTATTTCGTCGGCGGCAAGTGTAATCTGCCAAGTACGACGAGACACCCCCTCAACCGCGTTTGGCGCCCCCACTTCGAATGAAGGCCCATCCGCCATTGTCAATTTGCCGTAGGTAAGGCCCAAGAGTTCGGAGGCTTTCCACAAGAACACGCGCGCAGCATCCCGCTCACTTACAGTGTCGCCCAAAAGCCTGCCCGCTTCCTCAACAACGGCGATGTTCTTAGATAGGTTCGTCAAGTAGGTCGCAACGAATGCGATGACAACTGCCACGCCGAACCTATTGACCATGCTCGCAAAGAAGGTCGTCTGGTCGTTCGGAGTGCCCTCCGGAATGTCGATGGGAGTACCGCGACTCAGGTTTCCGTCGGGGGCCTCCGTTCCTACCTCAGGCAACGGCACCAAGTTATAACTACCGGGTTTAACGTTGAAAACATCTAGCACCTGCGGCATCTGAGCGATACCGTATTGCAAAACGATCGCAATCGCCATCGTGACCAGCGGCAGATATCGGAACCGAGTAAAGCCTGTGCCGACCACCGCAAACACAAACCACATATTGAACGGGCTCCGGAAACCACCCGTTGACACGACCAATACAGAAGCCGCCAATAGGTCGAAGAGTGGCGAAAGAAGCTGATACAGATCTACCTGCACACGGTCCGACCGAACAAGCCACCACGACAGAGTCGCGTACGCCATAAATAGGAGCGAGGCGCCAATCGCCACCGATTGCTGCTCCTTCGGAACGATATCAAAAATCGAGATAACCGCTAAATCCCCAACCGTGAGAATAACGCGAACCAGAGCGATGCGCTCGGCAAGCGCACGCTCGTGGAAGAGTTCATATCTCGCAGAGACCGAAGTCGGCTCCCTCACATTAGTCAATGACGTTCGACGGAGGTCTTCTTGCGCGCCAATTCCTTCCGCCTCCCCGCTAGGTCGACCGCAGCAGCTCCCCAATGCGGAAACTCGAACTCGAATCCTAGTTCTTTTAGCCTCGCGGACACCACCCGCCTGCTCTTCAAGATAAGCTCGCTCTCCGTGCCCATCAGTCGCGTCGCGATCTCAAGCATCCATCGGCTCGCCGGAAGGCCGATCCGCACGCCCAACGCCGCTCTCAGTTCCGCCATAAACTTCATTTGCGGCAGCGGGTTTGGAGATGCAATATTGACGACGCCCGCAACGTCGTTCTCGATCAGAAACTGCACCGCCCTGCCGAAATCGTCTTCGTGCACCCAGGACATGAACTGCCGCCCACCGGCGACGGGACCACCCAAACCCCTTCCAGTCAGCGTCGCCAGCGTGTCGAAAACACTGCCCTTGTCAGGCGACATCACCATCGCCGACCGCATCACAACCTTCCGCGTCATCGGGGTGACCGCACTTTCCACGCCGGCTTCCCAAGCCTTTGCGATATCGATGCTCTTCGCCCAGTGCCTCGGCGTTCCGGGCTCGCTGCCTCCGATAATGCCTGTGTATTCGTCGTTGGGCGCGTCGAACCTGTGAGCGTAGATCGTCGCCGTGCTCATCTGCAGCCAAACCTTCGGCGGATTCTTCGCTGCGGCAATCGCTTCACCTAACACGCGCGTCGAATCCACGCGGCTGTCCATCATCTCCTTCAAGTTCTCCGGCGTGTAACGGCAGTCCACGCTCCTGCCCGCCAAGTTGAACACCGCGTCCGCTCCTTCAAGCGCCGTCACCCAATCGCCCAGAGTTTTTCCGTCCCAGCCGGATCCATCTGAACGGGAAAGCACCCATACCCCGTGCCCGCCTTGCAAGAAGAAACGGCGCAGCGCCGATCCCACATGCCCCGACCCGCCTGGGATTACGATTTTCATCTTAATCTGATGTTAGCTCAGCCAAGTTCGCCAGGCGAAGTAAAAGCCAATGAAACCGGTAGCCCCGCCGTCTATATGTTTGAGAGGAGTCCATTTATTGAACATCATTCGTTTCGCATCGATTACATTCCTGATTCTCGCTGCCGTCGCCGGCATCGCACAGTCCATGATCAAGCCACCCTTCCACCGAGAGTGGACTTATTGGGCTGGTCCAGGGCTCGAAGTGCTTTCCATCCGTGGAGAGACTATTTTCTTCAAGTCGTATTCCACCGTTGGCGCGGTTGATATCGCAAACGGTAGAACCAGGTGGACCCGCCAACTAACCGGATACGTGGAGGGCGCTGCGATGAATGCCGATCACGCTTTTGCCATCGCAAGGAATGACAATTCTTCTCGCTTATGGAAAATTAACTTGTCGGATGGGAGCCTGAGTTTCTTCAAGACAATTGCTACCGCTGGAGCAGAGGTTGCCGTTTCGGAAAATCGGGTTTTAGTTCTTGAAAGAGGGACATTAATGTGCTTCGATCCTACAACAGGCAACGACTTGTGGAGCACGGTTCTCTACAAGGGGGATGAGGAAAGGACAGTATTGACGTGTCTCGTCGCCGATGGTGAGAAAGCGTATGTGGGTATCGCGGAAGACGCGTTCTATTGCTTGGACTCGGCTTCGGGGAAGGTCCTCTGGAGCGAGCCCGGAAAATATGGCATGTA
>JBDSVQ010000057.1:0-5863 GCA_039927135.1 Fimbriimonadales bacterium
TTGCTCGGTGAACTCAACCGCACACAATGTATGCAGCCGATCTGCAGCCAAACGAGCAACCCCAGCGAGCACAAACCAACTTAGAGCGAGCACCGAGACAAGCGATCTGGCGGAGCTCCGCCGCGCCACCACAGCCAAGTAAACCGTGACGCCAACTAACACTGCGACCAAGGCGAAAATCGCGAACAGGCCGAACCAGTCGTTTCGAGTGAGCGCAGGCTCAAAGACCATTGCGTGCAGATTACCTTTGGCAATGGATGCGCCAGTTGAACTTTTCGCCCAAGTAATACGTTATACTAACTGTAGCCCCGCGACACAGGACGTCTCGTCCCGCGCCGGGCACACCCCTCTCCTTACCTTATTCAAGGTGTTTTCTTTATGCATTTTCGTAAACCTCAAGGGGGCGACGGCAATCCCGCGTCCCGTCAACGTAAGAAGTCACGTCGTGGAGGCGGAGGCGAAAGGCCGCGCGAGCATCAGCTCACACAAGCGGACTTAGACCAACTGCCCGAGAAGGACTACAAGTTCTATGAGGACCTCTCCGACGCCGACCTAGCCAAGGAAGCCAAGAGGCTTAAGATACAGCTGAATGGCGAAACGAGCCGCTCAGTCGTGGTCGAAAAGGTTCTCATCGAAGCGAATCCTGATGCCGCTTTCAAGTACGGCATTCTTGAAATCCTTCCGGACGGCTGGGGATTCTTGCGTGCCCGCAACTACACGCCTTCGCACGAAGACGTTTATGTGAGCCAAACCCAAGTTCGCAAGTTCAACCTTCGGACCGGCGACCTTGTCTTCGGACAAGCACGCCCGCCGAAAGAGGGCGAGAAGTATTTCGGAATGCTCCGAGTCGAATCAGTTAACAGCTACGCAACCGAATCCGACAAGGTTATGCATCGTCCCGACTTCGACAAGCTCACACCGATCTTTCCCAACGAAAGGATCGTGATGGAGACCGAATCTAACAAGGTCGCGGCGCGAATTATCGATCTCATCTGTCCGATCGGCAAGGGTCAGCGCGGCCTAATCGTCTCACCGCCCAAGTCGGGCAAAACAATGCTGCTCAAAACAATCGCGAACAGCATCGAGACAAATCATCCCGAAATCAAACTGCTGGTCCTTTTGGTCGACGAACGACCGGAAGAAGTTACCGAAATGCGACGCAGCGTTAGGGGCCAAGTTATTTCCAGCACCTTCGACGAGCCCGCAGAGAACCATATGCGCGTTTCGGAGCTTTGTTTGGAGCAGGCCCGCCGGCTAGTCGAAATGGGCGAAGACGTCGTCGTCCTCCTTGAATCGATAACCCGAATGGCGAGGGCTAGCAACTTAACCGTAAACCCGAGCGGTCGAACCGGTACCGGTGGCTTGGACCCGTCCGCAATGTATCGCCCCCGGCGCTTTTTTGGATCGGCCCGTAACATTGAAGAAGGCGGCAGCATGACCATTATCGCGACCGCGTTGGTAGATACCGGCAGCCGAATGGACGAAGCTATTTTTGAAGAGCTAAAGGGCACAGGCAACATGGAGCTCATGCTTGATCGAGACCTCGCCGAGCGACGTATCTGGCCTGCAATCGATGTCAAGCGCTCCAGCACTCGAGCCGAGGAAAAGCTCTTCGACCCGAAGGAATTGGAAGCGGTCTATCATTTGCACCGACTTCTCGCCAACCAGCGAGAAAGTGTGGATGCAACCGAATCGCTCATACGCTTACTGCAGCGCACGCCTAGCAATGCGGCGTTCCTGCAAAGCGTTGTGGAAAAAACCCGCGGCGCCGCGGGCTAGGGCTTTTGTTGCCAACGCGTATCGCGCTGAGGCAACAAAGCTGCTAGGATTTTCGAAACTTCAGCGACTCGCCGTTCATGCAAAACCGCAAGCCGGTTGGTGCGGGTCCGTCCTTGAAAACGTGCCCCAAATGCCCATCGCATCGGGCACACAGCACTTCGGTTCTGATCATTCCGTAAGCGCGATCTTCTACCAACCAGATAGACGTTTTCGTAACGGGCTGGAAAAACGACGGCCAACCTGTCCCGGATTCGAACTTCGTGTCTGTGCTGAAAAGCGGCAAATCGCAACCGGCGCAATTGAAAACGCCTTCCTCTTTAGTGTCGAGAAGGGGGCTGCAAAACGCAGCTTCCGTTCCCTTCTTTCTAAGAATTCGAAACTGCTCCGGAGACAGCGTCTTCTGCCATTCCGCATCGGTCTTGACGACCTTGTCTTCCCTTTGCGGGCTCTTGGTCGGGAATCCGTTGAATTCTCCGACTCCTTGCGCCATGCAAGACGCGCATGCGAGAAGGGCAACAAAGGGCAATAAGTTCATAGCTTCCACTTTGATTCTAACGTCGTAGTCCGCCAAATCGCTCCCAGATTTCGAGGCGATATAATAACGTATCGAACACGAAACTTCTGTTATCGCGACCATGGCGGCGGGCCTTGGGCTCGCGTTTGTGTTCGGGCTTATCGCCGCTCGGCTAAAACTGCCGCTCATTCTCGGGTACCTGGCGGCAGGGTTAGTGATCGGCCCGGCGACACCGGGCTGGGTCGCCGATTCGAACGTTGCCAATCAGCTTAGCGAGATCGGCGTCATCCTCTTGATGTTCGGCGTCGGCCTGCACTTTTCGCTCGCGGATCTTTGGGCTGTGCGGCGTGTCGCAATCCCTGGAGCGCTCATTCGAATCGTTCTCGCCACGTTCGTCGGTGCGATCATCGTGAGGATGATCGGGGTCTCCTGGGGTCCCGGCATCATTTTCGGCCTTTGTCTTTCTGTTTCAAGCACCGTCGTTCTGTTACGCGCGCTCGCGGAGCGCGACGAGATCGAAAGTGCTCACGGAAGAATAGCCGTTGGCTGGCTCATCATAGAGGACGTCGTAACGGTCGCCGCCTAGTGATCCTCCCCGCAATTGCTCCTACTTTTGGGGGAAGAGAGACAGGTGCGGAGACCAGCCTTGCGATGGCGATCGTGACCACAATCGGGAAGATAGCTCTCTTCGGAGCTGGCATGTTCGTGATCGGAAAGCGAGTGATACCAGCCGTTCTAGGTCGGGTAGCAAGAACCGGGTCGAGAGAGCTGTTCACTCTCGGAATCCTTGGTACGGCGCTCGGCGTCGCCTTCGGAGCGCAGTGGGTTTTTGCCGTTTCGCCCGCCCTCGGCGCGTTTGTAGCGGGCGTCATTATTTCTGAGACCGACCTCTCCTATCAGGCTGGTGCAGAAACCCTTCCGCTGCAAGAGACCTTCACGGTCTTGTTCTTTGTAGCCGTCGGGATGCTGTTCGATCCTTCCGTAATCGTCTCCGCGCCGATTCCTGTCCTGCTTGCCCTCTTCATCGTGATGGTTCTAAAGTCGGTGGCAGCTGCCGCGCTGGTTTTGCTGTTCCGCTATCCATTCGCTACCGCGATTCTCATAGCCGCAAGCCTTGCCCAAATCGGGGAGTTCTCGTTCATCCTCGCGGCTCTAGCCGTACAACTCGAGATTCTTAGCGAAACTGCACGGAGCATCGTTATCGCGGTCGCAGTCATCTCCATCGGATTGAACTCTCTGGTGCTTAGGACGGTAGAGCCGATCGACCGATGGGTTCAGAGCCGTCCCCGATTGCTCAAGTTGCTTGAGCGGCCAAGGCGAGGCAGAGATCGCGACGTCTCACCCGACGCTCACGACCTAAGCGGCCACGTGGTGATGATCGGCTATGGCCGTGTCGGCGAAATCGTCGGCGAGGCGCTACTACGTAACCGAATCAAATTCGCGGTTGTTGAACTCGACCGAAGCGTAGTGCTCCAACTTCGCGCTGCCGGCATCCATGCCGTTTTTGGAGACGCCGCTCGCCCAGGAATCTTGACTCGGGCTCACATACGCAGCGCCAGGATGTTGGTAATCGCTACGCCGGGGCGGGCGCAGGCGATCGAGATCGTCCAGTACGCCAAGCGCGTCAATCGCAGCATCCACATCGTCGCCCGAACCCACCACTATGAGGACGAGCAACTGTATTCGGACCTCGGCGTCTCCGGCACTGTCATGGGAGAGCGTGAACTGGGCCTCCAACTTGCGCACTATGCTCTCGTCACGTCAGGCAGAACAGAGAAGGATGCCGACCGAACGATAGCTCGGCTTCGCGAAGACCCGACGAGTTCACTGTAGGTTCGGTTCGATGCCATCGCAACCCGACGAAGGGCTAACGCCAGGAATCGAATAGGCTGCTGACGGATTCGTGCATGTGGATCCGCCGAATCGCTTCGGCAAGCAAGGGTGCGGCCGAAAGGATATGCAGCTTCGGGAATTGCTTGCTCTTGGCAACCGGAATTGTGTCCGTGGTGATCACTCGGCTGATGGGCCCGTCTTGCAAGCGCTGGCTCGCGTTTGCGCTGAAAACCGGGTGCGTACAGGTGCAGACGATATCTGTCGCGCCTCGCTTCAGCAACGCTTCCGCGCCTTGAACAACCGAGCCGCCGGTGTCGACGATGTCGTCGATCATGATGCACACCTTGCCGTCGACGTCACCGATGATTTCGATGATGTCCACCTTGCCCGGCTCAGGGCGCCTCTTCGCAATAATCGCCAGTGGCTTGCCCAACATTTCCGCCAGCGCCCGTGCGCGGCCAACGCAACCGACGTCGGGTGACACAACGACCGCGTCTTGGTCGTTGTAGCCCTGATCAATCAGGTGCCGACCGATGACAGGGCCGAGGTAAAGGTGGTCGACCGGAAGGTCGAAAAAGCCTTGGATCTGATCCGCGTGCAAATCGCACGAAACGATCCTGTTCGCCACCGCTTGGGTTAGCAGGTCTGCGATCAGCCTTGCGGTCACCGGTTCACGCGGTTTGACCTTCTTATCCTGCCGGGCGTAGCCGTAGTACGGCATTACGACGGTCATACTGTTCGCGCTGGCGCGCCGAAAGGCGTCCATCATAATCAGCAGCTCCATGATGTTGTCGTTCGCTGGCTGGCAGGTGCTTTGAACGATCACGACGTCGTGCCCTCGGGCGCTTTCGTCGACCTGGACTCGAATCTCACCGTCGCTAAACTGCGTGGTGGTCGCTTTGCCGACTTCGATGCCGAGGATTTCGGCGATCTTATGGGCAAGGTCCGGGTTGGCGTTGCCGGTGAAAAGCTTCAGAGTATCGAGGCCTACGTGATTGCCCATCGGGACGGATATTGTACCGCTCCGGTCGCGATATGCGCCTGTGCATTCATTCATCCACTCGTTGGCTCTATCCTCTCACTTTCCTGTGGATTCACCTGGCTCACTATTTGTCGTGAATTCCGACATCCGATATCCGATATCCGATATCCGATATCCGATGCTGAGACGGTGTCCTCAGCAGATGAGCGGTATGGTTCCGGATTCTCACGCTCGAGGTGTGGGTAGGCGGTGGCGAGAATTGGAAGTCCGTCGTGGATAAGCGAACCGGGTCTCGCGATGTTGGAAACGCACAGACGCTTATCCTGCCACCCGATCGGGCAAGGGAAAGCATTCATGCATCCATCCATTTCTTCGTTACCTGCACAGCGGCTCATTAATTGTAGATTGCCGATTCGGCGCGCGGGTCTGCCCAAAGGAAGTTAACGACGATTGGGTCTTGGGGGTTGGCATCATGTTTGCGCTCCATCTATACGGCACGCTAGAGGGCTCTGGTCAACCACCCCTTTTCGATTTTCCTTACGTCGTTTCTGGATTGTCACGCTAGAAGCGTGGGGAGAGGTGGTGAGAATTGGAAAGCCCGTCGTGGATAAGCTAACCGAGTCTCGCGAGGTTGGAAACGCACACACGCTTATCCTGCCACCCGGTCGCAAAGGTCGCAGAGGCTGCTGGATGGAAGGGACTCGCGAGATTGGGAGTGGAAGGTGTTCGGTAGGCTGCCATCGGGGACTTGGGGA
>JBDSVQ010000058.1:0-3319 GCA_039927135.1 Fimbriimonadales bacterium
GTCCTCGTGCCGCGCGGTGCGATTGCGTACGGCAGGGTCAACTGGTCTCGCAGCGCCGGCGCGCTATCGAAAATCACGAACGAGCCGCCTCGCCTCGCGGTGACGATCGACCGGACGACGTCCATCGATAATCGAACCGTGATGTTGCAAGCAACAAAAGACGGCGAGCCGTTTCACTTTTCCCGAGAAAATACGAAACCGTTTAGCACGAGCACGTTTGTGGGCGACGTCCTAAAAGATACGCAAACCAAAGAACAGATAGAAAGGTTGTTTAAAGCATTCGAAGGCGGCTCGATGGGCGACGAGCGGGTCATCCGAGAACTCGCAGAAAAACTCCGAATGGAAAGCACCCAGAAAATGGCGAAAGACCATTCAATAGGGGATATCGAAGGGATCATAAAGCAGGTGATTGATGGCGGCGCCACCCGAATCGTGGGCGGTCAAACCGCACTGATCATCGACACCATCGCCGAAGTTGCAGGCCTCCGCTTTACCGTCGGCGACCGCATAGCAGGAGTGTTTCGCGGGCCGACAGTCCACGCCTATCCAGGCACGCCGATAACCGCTTACATCGCCGAATCAATCGATATTACAATCGACTAAACCACGCGATAATGGCGCATCATGCCCATATCTTCGTGATCCAAATTGTGGCAATGGTATAGCGATAAATGCGGTGTCGTTCCGAATTGAATCAAAATCTTCGCGCTCTCGCCGGGCATGAGCATCACGGTGTCTTTCCAGCCCTCATCGACATACCCTGCACGCACGTTCTCCCAAGCCGGTTGCCGCGCCTTAACGCACGAGCGATAATAAACCTGGAACGCCGGCCCGTGCAAATGAATCGGGTGCGCGGTGGCAGTTCCGCCGGTGTCGTTGGTGAACTCCCAACACTCAAGAGTGTTGCGCTGCACAATTTCGTTTTTCGCAACCTCGTTCAATTCATAAAGCCGATTGTTTAGCAAAAACATTCCATCGAACGTGATCGGTATCGTCCTTGGAGTATTTCCATTAATCGCGTCCTCTAACCGAAACCGTGTGTGCTGCGCCAAAGTTTTTGGCAACGTCAAAGTCTCGACCTCTTGACGATCGATCCGCACGTTCATGATGTCCATCGCCGTGCCGTTCACCTGGCCGCTACCAAAGCCGACCTGCGCACCCGAAAACGCTTCGCTTATCAACTTGAACTCCTCGCCGACCGGAAGGTCGCTAAAGTCCGCCCAAATCTCCACGCGCTCACCGGGAGCAAGCATGATAAACGGCTTCGTAACCGGCTGCGGCAACAGCCCGCCATCGGTGCCGATCGCGACCATCGGGAGTCCGTTCGACCACTTCAGCCGATAAATCCGGGCGTTCGAGCCGTTCAAAATACGCAAGCGGTAGATGCGCGTGGCCGCAGAAAGCATGGCGTTCGGTTTGCCGTTCACAAGCGCTTGGTTGCCAAGGGTGCCGATGAACGGATTCACCCCGTAAATCAGCTGATTGTGCGTATCGAACTTCCGATCCTGGATCATCACCACTTGGTCGAACTCGCCGCGCGGCAACGCCAAGGCTTGCTCCTCGGGGTCGCTTACAATCAAAGCCCCCGCCATGCCGTAATACACCTGAAAACCGGTGTAGCCGTCCGGGTGCGGGTGGTACCAGTAGGTGCCGGCTCGGTTGCGAATCTGGTACGAATAGTCGTAATACTCGCCCGGCAGCACCGCCTGGCCCGGGAGGCCGTCGTTGCGCTCGGAAACCTCCATGCCGTGCCAGTGGATGATGCATGGGTCGTATAAATCGTTCTGCATCCGGGCGTACAGCATGTCGCCCTTCGCTGCGCGAATCGTCGGCGCGATGTGCGAGCCGGGGATCGGCTGCAGGTGGCTTGCCGCGCCCTCGACCAGCTGAACGTTCATGCGCTGCACCAGCGTCTCTTCGCCCGCGAAGATGGGCCAGTAGACCCGCTCGCAGCCGATATTCAGGCGGAACGAGGTCGCGCCTCGGCGAGATTGCTGCGCGCCCGCCAAGGTGGGTAGAGCGCTAAGTCCCCCGCCTGCAATCGCCGCTGCGCCAATCCCGGCGCGTTTTAGGAAGCCTCTTCGCGAGAGGCCGTGATCTTTGGAGCCATCCGACATACTAAAAACCAATCAACCGTAACGGTCTGCCAATTTTGACATAGGAAGGCGGTCCCGGAGTTCGGGTGGATTCGCAGCCACCCCGATTCGGTTCTCCCGGTCGCACGGGCTACCTGCAGCGCAGGCACGCCACGGGTAAGGAATCCGGGTCTCTTGGACCGCAAACGGTTATGCGCCTTACGTATGCCACCCACGAGCCGTCCGCCGGGACGGCGAGGGTTTGCTTGCTTTGGCATTCATTCATACATTCTTCTTTGTCACTGATCTCATTAAGGCTCACGGATTGTTCGTACATTTTTTGGGCTGCGTTTTGGGCTGTTTCGTCCTTTTGTTTTTTCTCTCTATTGTGTTAAGAACCGGCGATTTACGAGTGCGAGATACTGGGTTTTTTGCGAGTTTTCGTAGGACGGAATCTCACGTTGGATGCCAGTGCTGGGATGGGTTGCGTGCTCCGGAATCGGCTGGAAGGCGAAACTACGGGGGTCGTGCCGGTCTTGGTTGTGTTTCTCTCGGTGTGTAGGAAGCATAGGTTCCACCTATACGGCACGTCGGAGGGCCTAGGTCAACCAGTTGTGTGCGATTTTGTCTGGAAGATTATAGGTTGTTCGAGGGGAGGGAGGATTCACGCCAAGTCACAAGGGGCTGCTTGACGGAAGGGACTCGCGCGATTGGGAGTGGGAGGTGTTCGGCAGGCTGCCATCGGGGACTTGGGGAAGCTAGTCACCGAATTTCGAAAGTGCTCGTCCCAAGTCCCCGCCACCCGTCGCGACAACAAGGGTTCAACGCACCGCTCCGCTCGATCAGCGTATCCCTGAACCGGGGGTTTAAGCCAGTAAGGCGTGGAGGGAAGGTACTCTTGCCAGTGCAGCGGTGAAGCGGAATATTAGAGTAGCGATTATTCACCTAGTTGTGGCCGGTTTGATTTTCGTAAGCGGCTGCACTGGGGCTGACAAGGACCCGGGCCCATCGTCTGCGACAATGACGCATCCGAGCGGTCTCCAGGTAACACTGAACGGTCCTTCCGATATCAAACTGGCTTCATTGGTGATGACCTACGGGGTCAATGTGGAGAATCATGGACCGAAGCCGATTGCCATTGCCGTGCACCCAGTTTGGATGCGACTCGAGGTCCTTACACAGGACGGACAGGAGGCTAAATTAGATGACTACAATGACATGGATTGGGCCGACACGACCGACCG
>JBDSVQ010000059.1:0-8057 GCA_039927135.1 Fimbriimonadales bacterium
AAGCTTTCCCAGTTCGGAAAGGTATAGGCCCTGAGACTTGCCGTTGGACTCGAGGACCTTCGCTGCAATGCTGCGAGCGCTCGCTTGCCCCTGACCGTGGTCTATCTTCTCCCAGTACTCTTTGTACGAAAAATTCGGGCTGTGCTCTGGCTCGTGGCACGGCAAACACGATTTCTCGCCACCGGCTTTGTATTCCTTATAAGGGCTTTCGATATGTTTTGAGCCGGCGCCATGGCAGCTTTCACAACCAACCGACGCCATCGCGGGCTGCTTTTCAACAGATGTAAATCCGGTTTCGTGTTCCAGCCCCACAACGTGGCAACTCACACATTCAGGGTCTCGGTCGTTGCCGGTTTTTTGCAGAGTTTTGTAGGCCACGGCGTGCAAGGACTTCTTCCAAATGTCGTAATCCTCTTGGTGACACGGCATACACGCGTCGCTGCCGACAAACGAAGCGCCATTCTTACCCTTCGGAACACCAGCCAACAAGTTCTCGCCGGTTACGCGACGCAGATAGGCACGATACGCATCGATCGCTTGTACGTCGCCAGCATGTTCCGGCCCAAGCTCGATTAACCGAAACTCCGTCCACTTGCCATCCCGCAGTTCGATCTTCCCGACGTAGCGGCAATGGTCACCCACAGTGACGAATGTCGCATCACCATCAACTATCGGCGCGTGAGGCGGATCACCTTGTAACGAATAGACGTAAAGGCCAGCGCCGCCGCGTTCTGCAGCTCGTTTAGCGACATCGAGCGATCCCGCCACCAGCACGACTCTCGGCATTTCGGTCGCGACATCGAGCGCGTCCGCACTAGCGGTGGAAATGCCTGAAATTGCTAAGTCAAGCTTCACTACATTGGGCGTGCCAGGCATAGCAGGAGAAACGACTTCGGCGGAATCGATCGCTCCGCCCACGATGCCCCGCAGTGCGGCCAGATAACCATCTCCCAAAAGGGCGTCGCGCGCCGACACGTTGAGGTATGCAGGCTCCAACGATTTCCACGTCTGCGCCAGGGCTTCCGCCTTCAACTGCTCCTGTCGGTCGTAGCCTTCCAGCCAGTTTCCGAGGTCAACATAAATCGCATTCGGTTGTTTTTTTAGCTGCCGAACCACACCCGCCATTCGCTCGACGCCGCCGATCATTGGGTCTGAGCAGCCACAAGGGGACAGGTATCCGCGGATGTCGCCGGTGAAAATCACAACCGCGTCCGGGGTCTCCGGTGGAGACGCGGTTAACCCGAGGCAGCCCGCCAGGGCGCCGAGCGCCCAGGCAAAAGACTTCATCCAGCCAGCCCGCCAATCTGTATGGTCACCGTCGGCTGCAGTGGCGAACTCGTCGATAACGTAATCGCACCCGATACCTGGCCAGCCTGTTTCGCTGTGAATTTGGCCGTGATTCGGTAGCGCCTACCGGATTCGTCCGCCTTTTCAACGGTCGCAACAATGCCCTCGGTGGCTTCCACCTTCGTGACGGTGAACTCCTTGGAGCCGTGCTCAACCATCACCGTTCGCTCAAGTCCAACCCCAATTTTGGCATCGCCAAAGTACATGCTCTGAGGAGAAACGGAGATACCCTTGCGAATCTGCAGTGTCATCTCAACCGAGGGCCGGCGGCGCGAGTTCGTCACACCAACCACACGAAGCCAACTAACACCGAGCGGCCACGACTCCGGAACAGTAATCTGCACCTTAGCGCCACTTCGAACAGCAGGCCCTATAAGGGGGTCATCCACTAAACTGCTAAAGGGAGCGATCTGCGCTGACGCAGTTCGGTTTCCCAATTGAATATCCAGCAATTCGACCGGTGAGTTGGTACCGTAAAACAGTAGCTCAAGGCTGGACTCACCCTTCTCGGCGACTTCAACTTCGAACAGCCCGTTTCCGGCCGCTGCGTTTACTGTGCGTGCGCCGTGCGGTTCCACGAACCTAACCTCGGGCACGATAATCCCGTGCATTACCAACGTGGTCCGCGGATTCCCGGGAGCGTTGCTCAAAACGTATAAGTGCTTTTCCAACTCACCCTGATAGTCGGAACTGTCGAACCGCGGTTTCTGGGTGATCGTCTCGCCCGGCATGAGAACGAACGATGGCTGCGCAACGAGACAGGAGCAGGTCGTCTCGATTTCGATCATCGCCGGAGCGTTGCCCGTGTTCTTCAGTGTGAGCGAAAAATCTTTGCGGTCGCCTTGTGTCACCGTCCCTAACTCGATTCGTCCTGGGGTCACGGTTATCACCGGCACGGCCGTTATTAATTTGACTCTGCCGTTAACCGCTTTTGCGAGTTCTTTGCGGGCATCTTCGACCTGCGTGAGGATGGTCTGCTCCCGCTGTGAATATGAAGGGTCGGCTACGTTCTTGGCATAAACCACATAGCCCATCAGGCTGCTACGGCGAGTCGTGATATCGAGTCCTGCTGCGTAGGCCATCCCTTTCGCCAAGCTCGTCGTCACGGATCGTGGGTTGGCAGGGTTGCCGTCTCGATCAGTGACCGGCACTTCCAGATAGACCTTGCCGTCTCGCCACTCGGGCTCACTCGCGCCGTCCGGCGGCAGCGATCCAAACGTGAATACCACCCTTGGATCAGCACCCTCTTCAAAGTCAACGTGCCCCCCGGCAATCTCCTTCACAAGCGCCGACGCCGCACCCTTCGACGCGTCGAACGCTGTGGGCAGACCCGCCGCTGAGTAAGTAACCTTACCGGTAGGCCATTTGGCGAACGCCGCGCGTGCAACATCGAAGTCTCCTGCTTCCAAGCTCTTCTGAACGGTGAAGTTCAATTCGGCAAGGTGCGGAGCGGTACCCACCGGCAAAACCGGGCCGGGCTGTTGTAAGACGAGAAAAGCAACTAAAGCAAGCATCGGCAACTTATTGTGAACCCAACGGGTTAAACGAATGGGCGCGGTGTTCAGTTCGCACCAAGCCCAACGGCTATAATTTGAGCACACGGATGTTTACACTGAGCCTTTCTCAGGATCAACTGCGGGTCGAACCTGGCAGCGCAGTCACGCTGACGTTCAACATCCACAACGGAGGCGAAGCCAACGAGCAGCTTGAGATCTCTCTTGAGGGACTTGACGGCGAATGGATCGCAATTCCTGTTCCCGTGATCTCGATCACTCCAGGTGAGACGCGCGAAGAGAAGATTCACATCAAGCCGCCGAGGGCTGCCGAGAGCCGCTCCGGTGCCTACCCTTTCATCGTCGTCGTTCGGTCGCTGGAGACCGGAGAGGGAGTGCAGTCGCAGGCGGTTTTGAACCTGCTACCCATCAATCTGGTCAGCCTTCAGGTCGAGCCGAAGCGCGCGTCCGCGGGATACTTTCGCAAGGAAGCGCCGTTCATAGTCACGGCCGTCAACCTCGGTAACACCGACCAGAACCTCCAACTCTTTGCGGACGACCCTAGCGATGCTTGCACCTACTCGCTCGAACCCGAACGGGTATCGCTCGCCCCAGGCCAACAACGAGAAATCCAGCTGCTCGCGCAGCCGCGGTCAATTCCATTTGTTGGTTCGTCGCAGCTTTACGGGGCAACGGTAACAGCGAGAAACGTCGAGGACCCGAAAACCGCGGCAACGGCACAAGCTCAGGTTGAGCGCCGGGCGCTCTTTTCGCCGGCACTGCTTCTAATGCTGATCGCCATGGTCAGCCTCGCGGGGTTGTGGTTTGCCATGCGGCCAAAGCCCGCTGTCATCGACTCCTTCGACGTCGATTTGACCGAGGTCTTTGTCGACGAAACAGTTCGGCTTTCATGGCAATCCACAAATGCCCGATCCATTACTATCGAGACTCCCGAAGGAGTGCTGATGGAAGGACTACCGCCGGACGGATCGAAGACCTTCAAAATCACCAAGACCACAACGTTCTACGCGTACGCGGTCAACGAAATGGGCCGCTCGCGCAACCCGCGAGAAACGACAGTTGTCGCGAAAATCGTTCAGCAGCCGCCCGCTGCAGAAATCCTCTCGTTCGAGGTCGAGCCGAAAACTGTCAACGTCGGCGACACGGCGACAATCAAATACAAAGTTGCGAACGCGTCGAAAGTGACTTTGCAGCCACTGGGCGTGGACCTCGCGGTTTCCGGACAGGACACGTATACGTTTATCGCCGAGAACCCCGGCAAGATGACGCTGATGATTACCGCCTACAACGTTCAAAACCAGGCCGTCGAGAAGTCGCTGATGCTGAATGTCGTGGACGTGAGTCAAGCTAGGATCCTAGTCTTCCAAGCGTCGATCAACGGCACGCCCTTGGGTGGTACCGAAGTTCAACCGGCGGCACCAATACAGATCGAGTGGCACGTCACCAACGCCGCCAGAATCGATGTCTTACCGCAAATCGGCATCTCGACCGACCGAGGCACCATGGAGCTTCTCGCGCCGGAAACAACGACGACTTACACGCTGTCGGCAGTCGATGCGAAGGGTCTTCGAGTCTCTCAGAAAATTACGATCAAGGTGGCAAAGCCGCCCGAAAGCTCACCGGTTATGGGTCCCTCCGGCGGCGGATGATGCTCGTCACTGCATTCGGTCCATTCGCTAACGTCAACCTCAATCCCAGCGAAGTCCTTGCCCGCTCGCTTTTTGGTTATGAAGCGATTATCCTTCCGGTTACTTTTTCCGCCGTGGATGAATTTTTGGACAATTTGCCGCCGACCGATCGCCTCCTTATGCTGGGCGTTGGCAGGGGCGACTCAAGAATCCGCATCGAGCGTTGTGCGACGAACAGGATAGGGAACCGTCCGGATATCGAGGGTCGGGAGTTACCGAGGGAGAAATCGGAAACGCTGAAAGGTTCGCTACTCGCCGACATCCAAGTATGTGATTGCTGGGAAGAATCGAACGATGCCGGTGGCTATCTTTGCAATTACGTCTATTACGAAGCCACAAAGAAACACCCGCGCGTCTCAACCGGCTTTGTGCATGTACCACCATTTTCCAAAATTCCATTTCCGGTACAAGCGGTCCGCTTGCAGCGGTTGGTCAACTTAATTTCGCAATGAACAAACTCGCCATTCTTTCCGTAACCGATAAATCCGATATTGCCGATTTTGCGAGAGGATTGGTTTCTCGAGGGTTCACGGTCCTTAGCACCGGCGGAACAGCTGCTCACTTGAAAGAATCTGGCATAGAGATAACGCCGATTAGTGAGTACACCGGTCAGCAGGAAATTCTCGGCGGGCGTGTAAAAACGTTGCATCCCAAAATCCATGGTGGCCTTCTGGGCGATGTAACCGACGACGGGCACCTTGCGGAAATGATTGCCAACGGCATCTCGCCGATCGGCGTCCTCGCAGTTAATTTGTATCCATTTGAAAAGACCGTAAAATCGGGCGCAAGGCGCGAAGACCAGATCGAGAACATCGATATTGGCGGGCCCGCGATGATCCGGGCCGCGGCAAAGAATGCAGATAATGTTTTAGTAATCACGGATCCGAGCGATTATGAAAAAGCGCTGACCGCTATCGACTCTGGCGACCTCGAATTTCGCAGGCAGTTGCAAGCGAAGGCGTTTGCGCACACCGCCTTCTACGATTCTATGATTGCGGAAACGCTAACCAATAACAGTATCGACTGCGAAACGGTCACTCTCGGAATGCGCGTCGCGCAAAACCTGAGATACGGAGAAAACCCACACCAAAAGGCTGCCCTTTGCGTCACCCCTTTCGGCGAAGGCGGCATACCAAACGCTAAGCAGGTTTGGGGCAAAGAAATCAGCTACAACAACGTGCTCGATGCTGACGCGGCATGGGAGCTAGCCAATGAGCTTCAACGCGTCGCGGGTGACGCAAGGCGAGTTATTGCGATCATCAAACACGGCAATCCTTGCGGCGCGGCCTGGCTGCCCAGCGGCGCTAAATCGTTTGCAGAGGCGCGCGCATCCGACCCGATTTCTGCCTTCGGCGGAATCGTGGCGGCGCCGGGCACGCTCACAGAAGCCGAGGCGAAGGCCATGACGGAGAAAGGCAACTTCTTCGAAGTCGTCGTGTGCGGCGCGATAGAGCCGGCTGCGCTCGATGTTTTCAAAAACCGTTCAGGCTGGGGTCAGGATTTACGTATCTTGGAAGCCGGCGAGCACAGCAACGACCCGTTCCTTTCCGTTCGAACAATGCGAGGCGGTGCGCTCGTTCAAGACGCGGACACCGCCGACCCGGTCGATTGGAGGATCGTAACGGAAGCTCAACCAACTCCCGATGAATCAACCGCCCTGCGGATGGCGTGGGCAGCGGTCAAGCACGTGAAATCCAACGCGATCGTCGTTTGCTCGCCCGACAAGCTCCTTGGGGCAGGAGCGGGCCAAATGAACCGCGTTCAATCGGTCCGCCTAGCGCTTGAACAGGCTGGGGACGCTGCCAACGGAGCGGCTCTCGCCAGTGACGCCTTTTTCCCGTTTCCTGACAGTATCGAGACCGCTGCCGCTGCGGGAATCGCTGCCATTGTGCAGCCGGGTGGCTCTAAGAAGGACGCGGACGTCATAGATGCAGCGAACCGATTGGGCATAAAAATGGTCTTAACGGGTGTCCGACACTTCCGCCATTAGGCGAGTTCGGATACAATATCGAAGCCTCAAGGATTTTCAAATGGCTGAAAGCACATCACCCAGCACCTACGAATTACCTGTCCGAGTCGGCGCAGCCGTCGTCGGCGCGATCGCCATCGGGCTGTTTGCCTATATGAGTGAGCCTGGCGTCGCACCTCCGGCACCCGCTCAGCCGACCACGGCCCCCCTCAACGCAGCAGCCGCGCCTGTCGTGATGATCGAAACATCCGGCTCAGGCTCCGCGGCACAGCAAAACCCCATGGGGGGCGGACCTGCCCCGATTGGCGGCGGCCCAACGCCTGCCGGTGGTGCCCCGACACCTGGATTTGGTGGCGGAAAACTGAAAGCCGGCTAAATCAGCCCGCGATCTAACGTTCTGTACTGGACCGCCTCACTGAGGTGGTCCTCTTTTATTTCGGCCTCACCTTGCAAGTCCGCGATCGTTCGGGCAACCTTGATGACCCGGTCGAAGACCCTCGCGGAGAGGCCTAGGCGCATTGAGGCAACCCTCAAGAACTCGGTGCAGCCGGAATCGAGCGTGCAATGCGCCCTTAGCTCCCGGGGCGACATGCGCGCGTTGACCTTATCACCGCCACCCAATCGCTCGGCCTGCGCCTTGCGGGCACGGGTTACTCGTCCGCGGATCGTCGCGGAGTCCTCGCCGGTTCTCCCGGTGATCAGTTCGTCGTGGCCCAGTCGAGGCACTTGGATGTGCATATCGATGCGGTCCAGAAGCGGTCCGCTTAGCCTTCCCATGTAGCGCCGAATCGCGTCAGGCGTGCAGGAGCAGGCCTTGACCTTGTCGCCGTGATAACCGCACGGGCAAGGGTTCAGGGCGCCGATGAGCATCAGCCGTGCCGGAAAGTCCATCGATGCTTGAACGCGTGCAACGGAGATGACACCGTCTTCCAGTGGCTGACGCAGGCCTTCCAGAACATTGCGGTCGAACTCCGGCATCTCATCCAAGAACAACACCCCGTTGTGAGCCAAGCTGATTTGCCCCGGCTTTGGCATTCGCCCGCCGCCGACGATTGCTGCGTGCGAGGCGCCGTGGTGAGGAGAGCGGAATGGCCGCTCCCAGATCAGGCCGTTTCGGCCGTCCATTGCGCCGGCGCTACTGTAAACCCGCGTTACCTGGATGGCTTCCTCGCGGGTGAGCGGAGGCAAGATCGTTGGCAGACGGCGTGCGAGCATCGTCTTTCCGCTCCCTGGCGAGCCTACCATGATCATGTTGTGCCCGCCTGCTGCGGCAATTTCCAGCGCACGCTTCGCGGTGCCTTGGCCCTTTACGTCGCCGAAGTCGGCACCGTAGTCCGGAGGCTCTTGGTCTTCGAAGTCGACGGTTGGCAGCGGGTCGCGGCTTTCCGGCTGGATCAGCAGGTCCACGACTTCGCGCAGGTGGCCGACGCCGTAGACTCCGACGCCTTGGGCAATCGTTGCCTCGGGCGCGTTCTTTTCCGGCAGGATCATTCGCGTGTAGCCTCGGTCTTGGCACATTAGCGCCATGCAGACCGCGCC
>JBDSVQ010000060.1:0-5145 GCA_039927135.1 Fimbriimonadales bacterium
CTTTTATCGTTAACCAAGAAGGCAAGATCGCCTGGATCGGCCACCCGATGGGCGACCTAGATAAGGTGCTGGCGCAGGTTGTCGAAGGCAATTTCGACATCAAGGCTGCTCAGGATCAGGCCGCGAAAGAAGCCAAGGAAGCTGCCGAGATGGAGGAGCTTTTCAAGCCCATCGAAGGCGCTATGGCTACCGGCGACCCGGCCATCATTTTGATGGAGGTCGACAAGGTTATCGCCAAGAAGCCTGAGACCGAAGAGATGCTTGGGATGCTGAAGTTCCAGATGCTTTTCGATTCGCAGAAGGAAGCGGAGCTTTATGCCTACACCGACAAGGTGTTCAAGGGCTACGGCAAGGACAACGCTCAGATATTGAACCAGATGTCTTGGACGATCATCGAGAATGCCGACAAGAAGTTGGCGAAGCCTGATTACAATCTGGCGATTCGTGTTGCCGAGCGTGCGGTTGTGCTTAGCGAGAGCAAGGACGCTGCGATCTTGGACACGCTGGCTTTCGGTTACTTCAAGAAGGGCAACGTGAAGAAGGCGATCGAGGTTCAGACGAAGGCTGTTGCGATGCTTGACAAGGGCGAATATCCGGATGAGATGAAGGACGAGATTCGCGCTCGTTTGGTGGAGTTCAAGAAGAAGGGCTAAGGCCTGTTTCTTGGTTTCTGGGCTGCCTCAATACTTTGGTATTGGGGCAGCCTGTTTTTGTGGAGGAGAGTTCG
Organism: Fimbriimonadales bacterium; assembly: GCA_039927135.1. GTDB lineage: Bacteria > Armatimonadota > Fimbriimonadia > Fimbriimonadales > ATM1 > JACDEQ01. Next base: position 728 of record JBDSVQ010000060.1, read on the forward strand.
AACCAACGGTGGTTGCGGCACCGTCTTTGAAGAAAGCGGTTCTCGTGGCTTGACACTGGGGTTCAGGGAGGGCTATAGTCACAGTTCCCGCACTTCTCTTTCGGAGTACATATGGCGAAACGGCTCACACAGGCGCTCGGCGTGGATATCGGCACGCAATCTATGAAGGCTGCTGCTGTTCGAATCGGCGGCGGACCGGCCGTTGTCGGATTGGCTAAAGCCCCCACCCCCATCGACTGCATCGACCATACGGGGATTTACGACCCGGTTGCGTTGGGCGGTGGACTACACGGCATGCTTTCTCAAGCTGGGATGACGGGTGTTAAGGACGTCATTTTTTGCATTCAGGGGCAATCTTCGGTTCTCGTTCGCAATTTGGAAGTACCCAAGATGAACGACAAGGAGATGGAGGACCACATGAAGTGGGAAGTTCAGCGGAACATCCCGTTCGCGGAGAGCACGGTCCTTAGCGATTTTAGGCCGGTGGACAACGCTGCGTTGACGGGGTCGGATAACCAAGAAGTGGTGATGGCGGTTTCGCCTCAGAGCGCGATCGATACGATCGTCGAGCTTTTGAAGGCGGCTCACCTCCGGGCGGCGGCCATTGATGTTGAGCCGTTGGCGATCGGCAGGATTTTGAAGACCTGCCATCCAAACGATTTAGGCGCGCGGAAGACGTGCGTTGTTAATATTGGGGATAGCAGCAGCTCGATCAATATGTATCGGGACTCTGTGCTTGCTTTCCCGCGAAGCATTCCGATGGGCGGCAAGAACCTCACGAGCGCGATCTCGACTCAGATGTCGATGAGTGCGGAAGATGCTGAGGCTCGCAAGAAGGCTGAAGGCAGTGTGCCGACGAGCGGTGGGCAGCCTACGCAGTCTTTTGCCGCTTACAACCCGTTTGATGCTAACCCTGAGGCAGTTGCCGAGGGCGAGGCCGCTCCTGTGCCGGTACCGGCACCTACGGCGAATTTGTTCGGCGCGATGGAGCCGCAGCTTGTAGACTTTGTTGCGGAGATTCGACGATCTATCGACTACTATCGCAGCCGAGGCGGCGATGTGGAGTCGATTGGTGTTACGGGTGGCGGTTCGCAGTTGAAAGGACTGCCTGCGTACATCGAGGCTTCTTTGGGCATTCCGGTTCAGGTTTTGAACCCGTTTGCCGGTTTGGAAGTAGGAGTTCAGCCTGGAGCGGAAACCTACTTGCAAGATGATGCATCTGAATTCTCAGTAGCAGTGGGGATGGGACTCCACATTGCTTTTGACTAGGGAGACAACGAAATAACCGGATGAAGCTCAATCTTCTACCTAAGACAGCAGCGCGGAGCGCACAATCGCGGACGGCCTTGATGGCTATGGCCGTGCTTGTCGTGCTTACGCTGGCGGGAACAATGCTTTATGCTTCGCAGGTGAGTAAGACGCTTGCGGGCTACAAAGAAGAGGTCGCTGCGAAAGAGATCATCGCAAAGCAGATCGTGGATACGGCTGCGAGCGCGGACACGATTTTGGCGAACTCGAAGATCGTTCTGACCAACTTCGAGTTGGTTAAGCAGATCGACAACTCGAACGGCAAATATCCGCGGCTTTACAACACGCTGAAGGGTTACATCCCTTCGTTTATACGTGTTCGATCGATTTCTGCTGCTTCAGGTGGCCCTGAGAATTCGGTGGTGACGATTCAGGGGTATTTGAAGACTTTTCAGCAGTACAGCGACGTGATGATCGCTCTGCTAAGATTCCCCGGTTGCTCGGCTGTTGGCCGCAGCGGCTTTGGGCCGATTGCGTCCGGCGATGCTGGGCCGTTTGGGTACGACCCTGCAAATCCGGAGCGCGGACCGATTCCTGGCTGGTCTTCAGTGACTCTGACGATGTCGATCACTTCCGGCCCGTTTGCGAACTTGCAGGCTCCGGAGCCTCGCGCGACGTTGGCCGGCGCCGGTACAGGCGCGGCTCCTCCTGCTGGCGGGCAGCCTGCGGCTGGGCAGCCTCCGATCTCGGCGACGACCGGCGGTGCTCCGCCCTCCTCCGGCGGCGGCAACACCTTGCTGGGAGGTTTGAAAGGACGCTAATGGTGACTTTGAATTTCGAGGGACGAAACGATGTTTAGGCTAAGCGCGCTGACTTATGTGATTGTAGGCGTCGTGCTGATGGCGATGATTTTCGGTGGATTTTGGTTCCTGAAGATCAGGCGTGAGAAAGAAGAGATTGGCTACTACGCTAAGAAGAGCGCTGAGCTGGATGTCATCAACAGCCAGGATTCGCAGAATAGGGCGGTTGAGCGTGTGCGCAATGCCATGCAGCAGGTGCGTGATGCCGAAGTGGCATGGAAGCAGGTTACGTCTTGGCGAACACCGGCTGCCGGCACCTTCAACATGACGCCCAACCGATGGCAGCTAGTTGTGAACACGAGACGCTGGCACGGCAGGGCCGAAGCCGATTTGAACCGATGGGTTCGACGCAATGGCGTTACCATGACTAGCCCGGCGAGGCTGCTTGTGCCTTATCCGACGGATCAGCCGAACGATCTCGTCCAGTTTTATTTCAACTATCCGGCGCTGCCGTTCCCGGTGGCGATTTGGGATATGGGCACGATTACCGTGCAGGGCACTTGGGACCAGATCATGCAAAACGTTCGCTCGTGGAGCACGATTCCTGGTTACATTGCGAGCGTTCGAGGACTATCGATTACCGGTACCGGTAGCAGGCTTCAAGGCACGTACGGCCTAACGGTTGTTGTTTACGTGAATACACCTTATGTTTCCGGCGGCCCTGGCGAGAACGGTGGCGTTCCTCAGTTGGGCGGCGCTACGCAAGGCAACGTTGGTGGCAACCAGCAAGGTAGTGGCACGATGGAGCGCGGCGGTGGCGGTGGCGGCGGCGGAGCAGCCGGCGGACCGACTCCGATCGGCGGCCCTCCTGCTAATGAGCCCACTGCAGCAGGCATGGGGGGCAGAGCAAACTAATGAAGAAAAGCGTTTTACTAAGTTTATTGGCAGTCGTCGGTGGCGTAATGCTTGCCGGTTGCGCCCGCGAACCCGTGATTCCGGCACCGATCGGCGACCTGACGAAGGACCTTGAGGCGGAGTTTGCTTTGAATGCGCCTCCTCCTCCGCTCGCTGGCTCTCCCACCGAGTTGCAGGCGCTTTCTCGTGAACAATTGATTGCGACCGGCGTTGGCCGTGGGTCTCGCTACAATCCGTTTGCACTTTTTGGCGAAGAGATTCAGTTCCAGACCGGAATTCGATATGATCGAATATTGAGCAACTTGCCTCAATACGAGGGCTTTGCCTTTTCGGGACCGATGTTCCCGCCGCCGGTGATCCCAGCAGCGTCGGAGATGGTCGTGCCGGAAGAGCAGCCCTATCGAAGGCTGAGCGGTGTTTACTTCGGCGATACAGTTTCCGCGATCATTCAGATGGAGGACGGCAAGTCGTACCTCATCTATCCTGGGTCGCGAGTCGGCGATACGGAGTGGTATGTCGAGGCGATTGACTCGGAGAAAGCCACGCTCGTGCGAGCCGGCAACAAAATTCCCAAGCGCATATATGTGCGACTTGAGACGCAACCCTTCGGCGGCAGTGGTGGCGGTGGCAACCAAGGCGGCGGAGGCGATGGCGGCAACCAAGGTGGCGGTCGCGGCGGCCGCGGCGGCCTAAGTGGCGGCGGCGGAGCAGGCCCTGGACCAGCCCCGACGGGCGGGGGAGGCATCGGAAATTGATGTACTTCCGTAACGAAAACACGAATTCATCGTTAGATGAGATGGAGGTGACGCAACAATGAAGCGACACATTTTGGCGATGGTAGGCGCGATTGCCGTAATCGGAGCATTTGCTGTTCCGGTAAACGTTAACGCGCAAGACCTTCGCGACAAGACGGTTCCCTCACTTGAGTTACAGGATGCGGACGTGCGTGATGCACTTCGGCTCCTTTTCGAGAGCGTGGGCGTGACCAACTACACGATCGCTAGCGACGTGCAGGGCCGGATCACTGTCAAATTGACCAATGTAGCGTTCGAAACAGCGCTACGCAACATTCTCGATCAGGTGGATGCAACATGGAGCATCGAGGCAGGCATCTACCAGATCAAAAAGCGCGAGCAACCGCCCGCGCCTTCTACAGGACCGACAACACCCGAGACTCCTCAGGCGACCAACGTCATCCGCAAGATCCAGATCCAACATGCTGACCCGTACTTGATTGCCATGCTTCTAAGCGGCAACCAGGACTTCGCTTCTCAGCCCGAGTACAGCACCCAAGCGGGCGGCTTCGGAGGCTTCGGCGGCGGTAGCGGCGGTCAGGGCGGCGGCTTCGGCGGCGGTGGTCAAGGTGGCTTCGGCGGCGGCGGCGGCTTTGGCGGCGGTGGCAGTGGTGGCTTTGGCGGCGGCGGTGGCAGTGGTGGCTTTGGCGGCGGCGGCTTC
>JBDSVQ010000061.1:0-7151 GCA_039927135.1 Fimbriimonadales bacterium
CGGTGGGGCTGGGGTAACGCCGGATTGGGAAGCGGCGGCGGCGATTGTTCGAGCGTGCGCACAGCCCGTATTCTTGGCAGGAGGTCTGACCGTTGATAACGTGATCGAGGCGATCCGGAGGGTTCGACCTTTCGCAGTCGATGTAAGCAGCGGCGTCGAAGCGGCTCCTGGGCGAAAAGACCCTGATAAAGTTCGCGCATTTATTGAGGCGGTCAAAAGTGTTCAAGATTAAGGCCGTTACCACTACAAATCACGCTCGAACCGGGATGCTCAGCTTGCGCCACGGCGAGGTGAGGACTCCTGCATTCATGCCGGTCGGCACTCAAGGAACGGTAAAGACAGTCGGGTCAGAGGACCTCGAAGGCTTGGGGTACGAAGTGATCCTTGCCAACACGTACCACTTGGCGTTGCGACCAGGCAGCGACCTGATAGAAAGGCTTGGCGGTTTGAACAAGTTCATGTCTTGGAAGAAGCCGATCCTCACGGACAGCGGCGGGTTTCAGGTCATGAGCCTCGGTGCCATTCGCAAGATTGACGACCAAGGGGTGACCTTCAAATCGCACCTCGATGGAAGCGAGATGCGGATGACACCCGAAGATTCGATTCGAATTCAGGGGCAGTTAGGGGTCGACGTATCGATGGCGCTCGACGTTTGTCCGCCCTATCCCGCGGAGCGCGGAGAGGTCGAGGCCGCCATGAAACGAACGCACCATTGGGCTCCGCGCAACCTCGCAACACGAAAGGAAGGGCAGGCTGTTTTCGGGATCATTCAAGGTGGAGTTTACGAGGTTCTGCGTAACGAATCCATCGACTACATAACTTCCCTTCCCTTCGATGGATTTGCGATCGGCGGCGTTAGCGTAGGCGAGCCGACTGAATTGCAGCGGCCAGTTGTCAGCCACTCCGCGCCAAAACTGCCCGAAGACAAGGTGCGATACCTTATGGGCGTGGGGCATCCTCAAGATATCATTCACGCCGTGAAATACGGCATCGACTTGTTCGATTGCGTTTTGCCGACGCGAATGGCAAGGCACCACGCATTGTATACGATGAACGGGATCGCTAACCTAACAAATAAGAAGTGGGAAGAGCATAATGGGCCGATTGATGAGCTTTCTGTATTTTCGCAGACTGAGCGCTATTCTGCAGCGTATATCAGGCACTTATTCAAAGCAAAGGAGCCGCTAGGCGCGCGCATTGCCACATTGCACAACCTCGCGTTCTATGGTCGGCTCTTGGATGATGTTAGGAGCGCCATCGAATGGGATGCATGGGATGAATTGGAATTGAAGTATGCCAACGCCTAAATCTATTCAGGAAGCCCTCGACGGTCATAAGTCGATCATCTGTTTCGTGACGGCAGGTGACCCAGACTTGGCAGCGCTGCCCGAGATCATTGATGCACTTGTGCGGGGTGGCGCCGACGTCATCGAAGTTGGAATTCCGTTCAGCGATCCCATAGCAGACGGGCCGACCATTCAGGCATCAAGCCAGCGGGCGCTCGATAGCGGTGTGACGCCGGGAGCGATTTTTGAAATGGTTTCGGCAATTACATGCCCCGTACCCCTAGTCGCCATGGGCTACACGAACACCGCGATGCGAATCGGTTTCGAAGCCTTTGCGAATAGAGCGCGGCAAGCAGGTTTTGCCGGCGTCATCCTTAGCGACCTTTCACCGGAAGAGTCGTCAGATTGGCGGGGTGCTGCCGCAATGAATTCGCTTGATGCGATTTTTCTGGTCGCCCCTACGAGCACCGACCAGCGAATAAGGATGGTTGCGGAAGTGTCATCCGGCTTTGTTTATTGTGTCTCTCGCACCGGAGTAACTGGAACCGGATCGAGCGCGCCTGAAGACTTGGACGCAACCGTGAGAAGAATTAGGGATGTCACTTCTTTACCAATTTGTGTCGGTTTCGGCATTTCCAGAGCTGAGCATGTCCGCAAAGTTTGGGACGTCGCCGATGGCGCCGTGGTGGGCAGCCTAATCGTGGACTACTTGCAAAGAGAGTGGAACGGTGGAAGTGGCAAAGATGGGCTTATAAGCCTGGTAAGAAGCCTCATAGAGGCATGATGTATCCGTTCTCTAGCGATCGGTCTGGATCGTCACATATTCTTTGGCCGATGAATTCTGCGCCGTACTTTCGGTAGAGCCTATGGGCATCGATGAGCTTGACATCGGACCATATATCCATTCGATCAAAGCCCTGTTCGCGCGCAAATGCGACGATAAAATCGAGCAGTCGATAACCCAACCGCTTTCCGCGGTAATCCGCATTTAGGTACATCCGCCATAGTTCGCAAGCGCCGTTTCCCTCCGGCATTAGCCCTACTGTTGCTATGATTTCATCACCCTCTTCCATCACCCAAAACCACCCGCCAGGGTCGATGTAATTCGCCTGAACATCAGTGGTGTCGGAATTGTAGTCGTCAGGCTCCCAGGTAAATCCATACTCTTCGAAACACGCCTTAATCACACCGCAGATTTGCGGTTCGTCTCCCGGGCGATACGGTCGAATGGAAGGGTCGCTCACGGCGCAAGATTACCTGGTTACCGGTAGACTCCAAGCAATGAAAGTGCTTGTCGTCGGCGCAACCGGGCTGTTGGGCCAGGACATCGTTAGAGTTGCGAACGAGCGCGGATGGGAGCTATCGACTCCGAGCCACGAAGCGGCTGACGTTACCGACCCGAGCAGGCTCGTCGAGGTTATCGGGACTGCCGCCCCGCGATGGGTAATCAACTGCGCGGCCTATGTTGCTGTGGACGACGCGGAGGACGAGCCGGATGCCGCTTTTGCACTGAACGATATCGGTGCCGGAAATGTTGTCACAGCGTGCGAGCGAGCCGGATGCCGCCTCATTCACATTTCAACGGATTATGTGTTTGGGGGCGAGAAAAAGACCCCGTATTCCGAAACCGACGAGACGCGACCTCTGGGCGTTTATGCGGCGAGCAAGTTGGCGGGCGAGATTAGAGTTTTAGCCGCGTCGCGGGCCGCCATCGTGGTACGCACCGCTTGGCTGTACGGTGCTGCAAGGGACAATTTTCCGCTGAAGATTTTGCGTGCCGCCCTTAGTGGCAAGGACCTCCGACTTGTGTCGGATCGGATTGGCTCTCCTACCTACACACGAGATTTGGCGTTCGCCCTGGCAGAAATTGTCGAGAAGGATATTCCCAGCGGTATTTATCATGTTGTCAACGAGGGTGAGGCAAGCTGGTACGACCTTTGCAAAGAAGTGCTCGCTGCCGCGGGCGTGGCCGTCGATGTTCAACCTGCACAAAACGCGGACTACCCAACGGCTGCCGAACGACCCATTTATAGCGCATTGAGTACTGCAAAATTGGAAAGCGCCGGAGTTTCACCGTTGCCTCATTGGCGCGATGCAGCGCGTCGTTTCGTAATCGAATTGCGCGAAAAGGGCGTTATCCCATCGTGAAGCGCTGAGGCAACAGGTCTTCTAAGGTCGTTTCAGAAACAATGCCGTCTGCATTCGCGATGTAGATCGGCAGGTTGCCTTCGCTAAACTCCGATATGACTTGCCTGCACGCACCGCAAGGGGTTGCCCCATTGGCCGTTAACAACAACAATTCGGTAATTCTGCGTCCGCCTGCCGAAACCATATTTTGAATGGCAACGCGCTCTGCGCACTGACCTAACGGAAACACAGCGTTCTCGACGTTGCAACCTGCGAAAATCGCTCCGGATTCCGACGCCACCGCGGCGCCGACGGCGTAATTGGAGTAAGGCGCGTAAGCGTTTGCGTGGGCTTGCAAAGCGGCTGCAAAAAGTTGGTCTTTCATTTAAATTCAACGATGGTGACGCCTGCACCGCCGGCATCGACTCCGGCTTCATAATATCTCGATACTTCTTGTCGCCTTGCAAGAAAGTCGCGGACGAACTTTCGAAGCACTCCGTCGCCCTTACCATGGACGATGCGCGCTTTGTGTAAACCTGCTAGAGTTGCGTCGTCAAGGTAGGATTCGAGCGCCCCTTGTGCCTCATCGACACGCATTCTGCGCAACATGAGTTCCGAGGATATGTTTGCGGCAGCGTTCACCGTGGAAGATTGCCGCCGCTTGATGGTCTTTTCCTTGGGCGGTGTTGCTTGCTCCACATCTTCGCGTTTGACTGTAAATCGCAACCCGCCGACTTGCAGCACCACCGTGCCGCCACGCTGGAGTTCAAGGACTTGCGCCAACTGCGCTCGGCCACGAACGCGCACCGTGTCTCCTACCGCGATTTCGTCGACCTCGCGCGGCACGTCGTCCAACATCTTTGCAGCTCCGGCGAATTCACTCTCCAACTCGCGAGCCTTTTCTAGCACCTCCTCGCGTTGGGCTCCCTTCAAATGAGTCGTCGCGTCGAGCAACTCCCGATACTTTGCCCGCATTTCTCGCAACGCTTCAGCGAGAGCATCTCGCGTCGCCTCTCGCGTATCCGTCAATTTTCTTTTCAGGTTTTCGCGCTCTTCCCGGAGCTTTCCGAGCTCCGCATTCGCGGCTTTGCGAATCTCTTCCGCTTCGTCGCGTTCGCGTGCCGCCGACGAAACCAGGTCGTCTAGGCGGGCCGACTTTTGGCGCTCTGCGACGGCAGACTCGCCCAACAGCGATTCGGCTTTTACTGCAACCTCATCCGGCAATCCATACCTTCGCGCAATTTCAAAAGCGTGGCTCGCACCCGTGGCTCCGGGGATAAGCCGATAAGTTGGGCGGAGCGTTTCGAGATCGAATTCCATCGCAGCGGTAGTGAACCGATCGTCAGCAATGGCGAATTCCTTTAGCTCGCCGTAGTGTGTAGTTGCTGCGATCACGACACCACGCTGCGAGAGCGTATCGAGAACCGCTTTACCAATTGCGGCGCCCTCGGCAGGGTCGGTGCCTGCGCCGATTTCGTCGAAAAGGCAAAGCGCTCCGGCTCTAGCCTGATTAAGCGCTCGGGAGACATTTTTTAGATGGCCGCTGAAAGTAGAGAGCGACTGTTCGATGCTTTGCTCATCGCCAATATCCGACCAAATGCCCGAAAAGGGGCCGTACTCGGTTCGCTTTGCCGGCGGGAGAATGCCGCACCCAATCATGAGCGAATAAAGGCCTAGCGTCTTCAAACAAACGGTCTTTCCGCCGGTATTGGGACCGGTTACCAGCAGCGATTTTGCGTTACCGCCAACCGTGAGATCCAAGGGCACCGATATATTCCGGTCAAGAAGCGGATGGTGCCCTTTTTCGATTCGCAACATTGGCTCATCGATCAGCTTCGGCAAATGCCCATTCGTTTTTTCGGCATCTTTACCACAGGCGAGGGCACCATCAATTTCTCCGAGAACGACTAAGCCTGCGGCAATCGCTTCGCCGTTCTTGCCGACTTCCTCTGAAAGAGAGCGGAGTACTTTCTCCACCTCTTCTTTTTCGATGCCCTCTATCTCCCTCAGTTTGTTGGTCTCTTCAACAACGGATTGCGGCTCGATATACAAAGTCTGCCCGGAGCCACTCGAGTCGTGTACGATACCGGGCACTTTGCCCTTGTATGCCGATTTCACCGGCAACACATATCGTCCGGATCGCTCGGTAAACAAAGGCTCCTGCAAGTACGATCGAAGCGAATTGACCATTGACTGGACGCGGTCCAGAATGCGCTTCGTTTGCGCGGCCTTCTTTGCACGAGCAGCCTTCAATTCCGGGCTGGCTGAATCAAGCACATCGCCTTCAGGCGAAACAGACGACTCGATTTTCGTTTGCAAATCTCCAAGAAACGGTAAGGACTCTGCCAGTTGCCAAAGGGTCGGCGCGAGCTCGCGATTTATTTGCAGGTACTTGCCCAATCGCGAAAAGGCGCCCAACGTCTCGGCGATTCGGAATAGGCTGTCACCAGGAAGCACAGAACCTTTTGCGGCATTACGAACTGGTTCACGCACGTCCCGCGCGTTCGCATACACAGGCATATCGCCGCGCAAAATCAGGTCGACCGCTTCGCCGGTAGTCCTCAATCGATAGGCGATAACTTCGCGATCGAAGGACGGCTGCAGGTCGCGGACAACCTCCGCACCAAACTCTGTTTCACAGCGCTCGGCGACGCGTTCGAGCAATTTCGGGAGATCTAGGACGCGCTCAGCGTGAGACCGATCCATTACTCTTGCCGATACTCGGCGGTAATGGTAGACGAGATGCCGCCACGAACTGCAAATTCGCCTTCAATCGACGCATACCTTGGTGACAGGACTGCTACGAGGTCATCCAAAATTCTATTTACGACTGCCTCGTAAAAGATGCCCTCGTTTCGATACGAAACAAGATAGAGCTTAAGCGACTTCAATTCAACGCACTTTTCGTCGGCGACATATCGCAGGGTTATCGTCGCGAAATCGGGTTGGCCGGTCTTTGGGCAGACGCTGGTGAACTCGGGCGCGACGTGCTCTATAAGGTAGTCACGCCCTGGTGTGGGGTTGGGAAAAGTCTCCAGCAGGTCTCGGCTCACGCCGATATTATGAAGGAGGCGGCGCTTCCTTGTCCTTCTTGCCTGCGATTGCCCTGTCCATCGAGGATGCAATCTTCGCGTCGAGCGACATCGCGCCCATGCCGGCGACCATCAGCGCCGCAGCCATCGCAAACAGCGCCAACGGGAATTCGACCCCTAACGGATTGAAGAATCCCTTCGTAAGGTGCACCTTGTAAATCGCCGCCGCCAGATTGAAGGCAATGCCGAATGAGGCGAGTTTGCCCAGGAATCCGATGATCAAAAAGAAGCCGCCGCCGACCTCGGCGAGGATCGAAAAATACGCCATCCACGGCGGGATGCTCATGGTTCCCATCCAATCGACGGTTTGCTGAATGCCACCCGGACCGCCAGGTACCAAGCCGAGCTTTTGCAGCCCATGGGCCAGCATGATTCCCCCTAGGCCAAACCGAAGCACTAGTAGCGCCAAATCAGTAGAAGTTGCTTTTCGCATCGTTACCTCCTTGCTCATCGGTTATTACGGGTGCGCCGTCTGATAAGATGCACGGGATGGTGTCCGTCCGCGCATATGGCAGCCAAGCTTTGCAGCAACTTTTGTCGGCACATCCGTTCGTAACCTTGGAATCATGCGAGGAAGCCGAAGCTAACCGGATGGAGTTCAACAGCGGCCGAGATCGGATCGTCCGCCAGGGAATGTCCCATGAAG
>JBDSVQ010000062.1:0-8776 GCA_039927135.1 Fimbriimonadales bacterium
GTTTCGTGGCATCCCACATCCAGGATTTCGCTTACTCTGACTTGCAGTCGCGCCGTGACAGCCTCGCCAACGCTGCGACGGTTCTCGACACGGCACGTTCGTTTTCGACGGCGAGCGCGGCGATCTCCATTGCTCATATGGCGGTGTTCGGCACGGCCGATCCGATAGGCGACTTAGGGCAGCGGGACTATGAGGTGAGGAAGACGGAATTTCCTCGTTTGGTTAGCGAGTCTCTGGGTGAGGAGGCGGGCGAAAGGGCTCGCAAGGATATCCAGACTGTCGAGAGCTGGCAGTCTTTTTATCGAAGTGGCGACTCCATGGCTAGGGCTGCGCTGAGTCGCGTTCGATTGGAATCGCTGCTATCTGCTTCACTGCCTTCTGCATTGTTGATGGCGTCGTGTTGGTTGGTCGGCATCGGGCTACTTGGGACCATTGTTGCGGCGGCGTTAGGGCCGGTGTTGAACCCTGACCGACGTGTCATTATCGCTTTAGGTTTTTTTGTCGGCGGATTTCTTTGGATAAGAACTGGGGTGTTTCTGCTGGCTGTGTGGGCGCTTACAATTGCGGCTGTTTTGTGCATTCCCCAAATGGTTGCGAAAGACGAGCGCATCGACTGGCGCCGAACAGAGCGGTTCGCAGTGCTTTGTGTCGCGATGTTAGGGCTGGCGCTTTTGGCCTGTTGGTATGTGGTCGAGTCCACTCCCGCGAGACTCGTGGGCGGAAGCAGCGACGGTGGGGTTTTCGGCGCGGTGGCGGGATTGACGCTCAGCCTGAGCCTGCCATGCGCTGCAGTTTGGGCGAGGATTCGGCGGGTTTCGGTGCTACGTGCGGTTGGTGAGACTCTTCGGCTACTGGGATTCGGAGGCGCCATTATCGGGCTGACGGCTACTCTCGTTCTGACGCCGTTGGCGCTTTGGCGTGATTCGGCGAATCGCACTTTGTTGGATCAATGGATTAGGAGCGAGCCGGCGACCTTTCGGCCGGATGCAGCGCGATGATGGAGTTTGCTGACTTTAGTCGACGGAGGACGGAAATGATCGAGTCGTTCGACGGCAGCGGTATCGCGTTGTGCCGGACGTTGAGCGAACTTGCGGATGAAGCGCTTGCGAATGTTTTTGCAAATGTTTGTCCTTCTGCCGAGATTGCTATCGTGGCGGTAGGTGGTTACGGCAGAAAAGAACTTGGCCCAGCGAGCGACCTTGATTTTGTTTTTTTGGCAAATGATTCCGGTGAGGAAGATAACGTTCGTTCGCTTTATCGAGCTGTTGTGCGGTTGTCTTCGGAATGTAACTGGGAAGTCGACTCAGCGCTGCGGTACCAATCGGATGCTCCGGGTTTAGATGATAAATCGCGAACAGCGCTTATGGATGCGCGGATGGTCGTGGGCTCAAATGATGTTTATGAGCGCTTTATGGCTGCATATCACGACACTTTCCCGAGCGCTCGATTTTTGGCAGATAAGCGGCGCGAGCGTTTGGAGCAGCGGGTAAGGCACGGCTATTCGCCAAGGAAAATAGAATTCAACCTAAAAGAGGGTGCGGGTGGGCTGCGCGACTATCATGCAGCCAACTGGTTTAGGCGTATTCTAGGAGCGGAGCCGATCGGGTTACCGGACGATTACGACTATGTGCTTGCAACCCGCAGTGCTCTGCACATTGCGACCCAACGCAAGGAGGACAAACTTTTGCGGACGAGACACGCCGAAGTTGCTGCGTTGCTAAAGAAGGAGCCGCAACATATGTTCACGCGGCTCATACAATGTGCGGAAAGATTTCAGGAAGAGTGGAGGAATGCGCTGTTGTTAGTGCGTGAGAGCCGATTTGAATTAGCGCCGAATGTTGCAGCAGATGAAGGCATTGTTCGCATCGCGCCTGAGGCGACTCTTTCCGATGCGGCGGAAGGGATTTCGCACGGTCTGGACTTGGATTTGCACATTCCATTTGGGATATTAAAGAACGCGGTTGTGGGCGACGGACCGGCGGCAGCCGATTTTGTCGCTAGCGGCGCGAAGTATGTGCGCGCTTTCGATCGGTCGGGAGTTTTGTCGGCGCTCGTACCGCCGTTTGGGGATGCGCAGAACTTGACTTCTGACGATCCCGTGCACGAGTTTACTGTTGGCGAGCACACACTGGTTGTAATGGACCAATTAGAGAAATCGAAGGACTTGCTCCTCCATTCTGCAGCGTGGTCGGATGCAGATAACAGGACGCTTTATTTAGCAGCTTTACTGCACGATTTGGGCAAGGTGGACGGCAGCGCGCCGCATGCTATTTCTGGTGAGCAGATCGCACGCGATGTCGGCGTACGGTTGTCGTTGCCAAAACAAGAGAGCGAGACTATTGCTTGGCTTGTGCGCGAGCACTTGACGTTGGCACAGATCGCTCGGACCCATGATTTGCAGATGCCCGAGGCGCCGCTTGAGGTCGCGCGTATTTGCGGTGACCAATCTCGACTGGCGATGCTCTACCTATTGACTTTGGCTGACATTTCGGCGGTTTCGGGGGAAGCGTTGACGCCGCAATTAGAGGCCTCCATCCGTGACCTCTATGAGAAGGCACGTGCCATTATTGGGTTACCCGATTTGCCATCGGATCCAGCTACATATCGGATCGCAGCGCTTGAGAGGATGCGGCAGGCATCACCAGAGGGTGACATGGGTGATTGGCTCGAATCCATGCCGACTCACTACGTTATCGGTACGCCGAGGTCGTTATTCCCCGTTCATGAGCGGTATTTAGAGCGGGCGAAAGACGGCGAGACGGTGGTCGTTTTTGAGAATGACAATCAGGCGGCAACAACGGAATTAACGATTAGCACGAGAGACCTAGAGAGACCCGGCTTGTTGAGTCGAATTCTTGGTGTCATTTATGCTTACGATGTAAGTGTGCATGGAGTTCGTGCCGCTTCAACCAGCGATGAACAGCCGCTAGCCCTTGATCAAATCACGGTTACTTTTCGGCGTGGCGTTGTTCCTAAGAACCTTTCCGCAGCAATTTCTTCTTCGCTAAAGGACTGCATTCGTGATGTGGATAAGCTTGAGGAATTATTGAGGACGAAGAGGAAGGACCCGGATCAGCGGCAACATTTCTTGAAATATCACTTTATCGAGGGTGAGCCGGCCGTTATTGAATTCGAGACGCCGATTGGCCGGGGCATGCCTTATCGCGTAACGAAAATGATTGCGCATTTTGGATGGAATGTTAATGTCGGGCGCGTCGGGCAGTGGGCGGGCAGAGCGGTGTCCCGGTTTTACTTGTCGAAGCCTTTAGGCAGGCTTAGCGAAGATGAAGTTGCCCCGGCGATAGAAGGCTACCGCCGAGGCAATTAGCTGCTAGTTGGCTACTATCCAAGCAACCTTGTCAAGTGCCGAGTTCCAGGGGTAGGTGAAGACCGGCGCTGTTGGCTTGTAGTGTAACTTCATCGACACGTTGCCGCCCGCATCCACGAATCGTGCTGGATTTGTGAGTGAAATGTCGACGACTCCATCGGAGCCGACCATAGCGTTTCGACCATCCACTTGTTCCCAGGCGTTCGCGACGTAATCAAACGCTTCAATTGTTTGGAGCATTCCGCCGGCGCTGGCTTGTGACTCGACGACGATTCGCATCGTGCTTGGCGCAAGTACCGATGAGACGGCGTCTAGTCTGACCTGAACAGGTGCTTCACCACTTGTGAAGGTAATGCCGGGGCGGAACGTTGCGCGCACGTCATCGCTTGCGCCAAGATCGTTGACCGATCCGGAGAACAGAATGCCTCGTTCCATTGTCATGGTCGTTGGCGCGAGCGAAGTACCGGGCTGGGTAATCGTCCAACTGAAGATCGAAGTCCGCCATCCGTTGTTGAGCGCCACGCCCATGAGGATGCCCCAGAAAGTTACGTCATCGACGGGGTCGACATCAACGTCGAAATAATCTCCCCATCGGCCGGAACCGTAGTTGTTACCTGCGCTGGATTCAAGCAGCACAGGGGTGCCCATCGTGCCGGCGGGGTCGGTTGCGAATCGACCAGCGTACATCATATCGGCCGTTATAGAAGTGGAGCTGCGCGTGAAGATCATCGAAACGTCGCCGACGCTGTTCATATTGACAGCGGGCATGTGGTGGTGAATGCCGGTTGCACCGGCAACTTCGCCTGACATGGTGAGCGATGGCGAGCCCGAAACGGGCCAGTTATTCGTCGCGATTTGGTACCAGCGAACTCGAAGCCGCGAACTCGACTGAACCGTGTGTGTGGCGAGAATTGCACCACTTCTCCACACGGCATTGATGATTCGTCCATCCAGTGCGTCCAGCGCGTGACCGTTCGTGGTGGGCGCATTGATAGACGGCATCGAATTCGATGGCACCGTGACTAGCGCCATGTTCATGACGGGAGCGGTAGCAAGGTCGCGGATCGCATACAATTGCATTGCCGTGCTGTTCTCGCGCGAGATAGCGAAAATAGCGTTGAGCGTTCCATCCATGACTTCCGTCATCTGCGCAGACTCGCCGTTTGCATCGCGAAGATACTGAGCGGTTACGGGGCTGCCGGTTAACATGGGAGCGGTGGGCAGAACGATGAACTGCACGCCACCAAATCCGGACGAAAAGCCGAACATGTTGCCGCTGATCACGTAAGCATCTTTGTTGTATCCAAGGCCGGGGTAGTCCAACCAATATGTGTTCTGACCGACGGTGAGTTTGGATTCAATTCGGTACTTATGCCAAATGCCATTTGGATCTGCGTCGTCAGAAACGGCAATTAACAGCTTGCTTACTTGAGGACTGTCGTCCTGCTCAAGGAACAGCATAACGAAACGCTGATTATTGCGATCGTAAAAGCACTTGGGATCGAAACGAAATGATCCTGCACCGAGGCCCGTGTAAAAGTCCTGCGCTGTCTGCTGAAAGAGCGGAGTGCCGGATTTGTTATAGAAGGCAATGCTTGAATTGACGACTGCGACAACATGATTCGGACCGACTGCGATATCGGGGTCTGGCGGCGTCCAGCCTGTTGCGCCGATGGCCGGCCACTGGGCGTTAACCGTCCCACGAATCGCGTTTAACGTTTGGCCCAGAGTCAGGTTGTTCGGCGGACCAACTTCATCACCGAACCGAATCGGGTTTTCCGGTCGCTTAGCATGGGAAACGAATTCATCGTTGATCTGCGGCGAAAAGCGTGCCGTGTCAACGCGCTGGGCGTTGAATTGCAGGGATTTAAACGGACGTATGTTATTCGCGTCCTGAGCAATTGTGGGCGCAGCAATGACGGTGCAGGCCGCCAAGGCAAGCAGGTATTTCATAGTTATAAGGGCTCCTCCGGGATTAAGGGACAGCACACACCGCCCCTTTGCTTAGTGTTTGAACGCAAAACGCGCTCGGTTGGTTCGGGTTAGCTGCATCCGCTTGTTGCGCCGCAGTTATCGCACTTGAGACACGTGCCGTTACGCACCATTGTGAACTGTTGGCAGGTGCTGCAGGGGTCACCTTCGTACCCCTTGATTCTGGCTATCCTGACTTGTTCAGTGACCTCGTTTCCGGCGACGGTTGTCACTTTCTGTTCGACAACCTCCGTTCTGTTCGCTCGGAAGCCTGCGGGCTCGTGAGACTCGTCGGTTCGGCCAGGAACGCTTCCAGTGTGGTTTTCAGCGACGACTTCTTCCTCTTCGAACTCGGGCGCCTGCTCGGGCTTGCCGATCGAATCGCCTCGAAGGTCTTCAGGAGAGACCTGAACGAAGTCGGCTCGACCAAGGTAGGAGACCGCCAGTTCGCGGAAGATGTAGTCGATCACCGAGGTGGTCATCTTGATCTGGTCGTTACCTTGCACAATGCCGTTCGGCTCGAAGCGTGTGAAGACGAAGGCGTCAACGAATTCCTCGATCGGAACACCGTACTGCAAGCCGAGCGAGATGGCGATCGCGAAGCAGTTCATTAGGCTTCGGAAGGCGGCGCCTTCTCGATGCATGTCGATGAAGATTTCGCCGAGCTGGCCGTCTTCGTATTCGCCGGTTCGAAGGTAGACCTTGTGGCCGCCGACCCTTGCTTTCTGCGTATAACCGCGGCGGCGGCCGGGGAGGATGTGGCGTTTAGCAATGTAGCGATATACAAGCTTTTGGGCGGCCGCTTCGATGCGGTCTTCCGGCTCGGCCTCGATCTCGGCAATTGCAGCTGCGGCTTCGTCGGCGGCCGTGTTTAGCGGTTGGCTCAGCTTGCTGCCGTCGCGGTAGAGCGCGTTGGCCTTTAGTCCAAGTTTCCAACTGAGCATGTAGGCGTCTTCGATTTCATTGATCTTGGCTTCGCCGGGAAGGTTGATCGTTTTGCTTATCGCGCCGCTGATGAACGGCTGCGCCGCAGCCATCGCGCGGATGTGACCCTCTGTTGAAATGAAGCGTTTGCCTGTCTTTCCGCATTTGTTGGCGCAATCGAAAATAGGATAGTGCTCAAGTTTGAGGTGCGGCGCACCTTCAATGGTCATCGTGCCGCAGCAATAAATGTTGGCCGCATCGATATCCTGCTGTGTGAAGCCAAGGGTTTCCAGCATATTGAAACTCCAGTCGTCCAGTTGCGCGTCGGTAAAGCCAAGGTTGTTTTTGCAGAAATCTCTGCCAAGAGAGTACGCGTTGAATGCGAACTGGATTTCGAATGCGCTCTTGATCGATTGCTCGATGTTATCGAGCGCTTCTTGTGTGAAGCCCCTTTCTTTTAGGGTCTCGTGATTGATGCACGGCGCATCCTTTAGCGAACCAGTTCCCAAGGCATACGTTACGATATCTTCGATTTGTTCGACGTTGTAGCCGAGTTTCTCGAGTGAGGGCGGGATTGACTGATTGATGATTTTGAAATAACCGCCGCCGGCGAGCTTCTTGAATTTCACGAGCGCGAAGTCGGGCTCGATACCTGTGGTATCGCAATCCATTACCAAACCGATCGTGCCGGTAGGCGCTAAGACGGTTACTTGAGCATTTCTATATCCGTGCGCCTCTCCGAGTTTAAGAGCAGCGTCCCATGTTTCTCTTGCCGCAGCGATTAATTCGGTGGGGCAGTCATCTGGATCAATACCAACTGAGGGTATCGACAGCCCTTCATAGTCGCTGGCATTGTATGCCGCCCGTCGGTGGTTGCGAACGACTCGGAGCATATTCTCCTTGTTGTCGGCATAACCATCAAATGCGCCTAGCTCGCGTGCCATTTCGGCGGACACTGCATACGATTCGCCGCCGAGAATTGCCGTCAATGCGCCGGTAATCGCTCGCCCTTCTGGACTGTCGTAGGGGGTGGACATGCGCATGAGGAGAGCGCCTAAATTTGCGTAGCCGAGGCCAAGCGTTCGGTACTTATAAGAAAGCTCGGCGATCTCCTTACTCGGGAACTGTGCCATTAGGACGCTGATTTCCAGGACGATTGTCCAAAGGCGCAAGGCATGTCGGTAGCCCTTTACGTCGAATTTGCCGGAGGCGTCGTCGTAGAACTTCACCAAGTTTAGGCTTGCGAGGTTGCAAGCGGTGTCGTCCAGGAACATGTATTCGCTGCATGGATTGCTTGCGTTGATCGGACCTCCTGCGGGGCAGGTGTGCCATTCGTTTATTGTGGTGTTGTATTGCAAGCCGGGGTCGGCGCATGCCCACGCCGAATAACAAATATCTTCCCATAGTTGCCTTGCGGCCACAGTTCGGGCAACCTTGTTTGTCGTCCGGTAGCGCAAGTCGTAGTCTTCGTCTTTTTCGACTGCTTCAAGAAATTTGTTGTCGACACGAACGGAGTTGTTCGAGTTTTGCCCGCTGACCGTTAAGTAGGCTTCGCTGTCCCAGCCGGTGTCGTAGGTTCGGAATTCGATTCCGCTGTGCCCTTCTTGGGCGAGTTGGATAACGCGCTGAATGTAGTTGAGCGGAACCATTGAGCGCTTGGCTTCGGCGATTGCTTCCTTTAGCTTGCCGTTAGTGCGCGGGTCAAACTTTTCTTCGTCGTTCGGCCATGCGTGGCAAGCCTTCATGATCGCGTTTAAGCGCTCGTTGTTGACTTTAGAACCGGTAACGAGAGCAGCAACTTTTTGCTCTTCGATGACCTTCCATTTAACAAAGGTCTCGATATCCGGGTGGTCGACATCGAGGCACACCATTTTTGCTGCGCGTCGCGTCGTGCCGCCGGACTTGATTGCTCCTGCGCTCCGATCACCTACCCGAAGGAACGACATTAAACCGGAGGATTTTCCTCCTCCGCTTAACGCTTCGCCGTCTGCGCGCAATTGCGAGAAATTCGTGCCGACGCCGCTGCCGTACTTGAAAATTCGTGCTTCTCGGGTCCATAAATCCATAATGCCGCCCTCGTTTACGAGGTCATCACTTACGGAAAGAATAAAGCACGCATGCGGCTGCGGACGCTCGTAGGCATTGGTGCATCGTTTGGCTTCGCTCGTTGCGGGATCGACGTACCAATGACCTTGTGCAGGACCCTCGATTCCATACGCGAAATTCAAGCCGGTGTTAAACCATTGCGGCGAATTCGGGGCGGCAACCTGACGTGCGAGCATATTGCAGAGCTCGTCGTAAAATGCTTGCGCATCTTCCTCGGTATCAAAATAGTTCTGAGTCTCGCCCCAGTGTCGCCAACAGCCTGCCAACCGATTGAAAACTTGTCGCGAATCGGACTCGCCGCCTTGCGTTCCGTCTTCCTGCGGCACGCCGGCCTTGCGAAAATATTTTTGTGAGATGATGTCAACGGCGACCTGGCTCCAGCCCTTCGGAATCATAACGTCGTCCATTCGAAATACAGTCGATCCGTCCGGGTTTCTGATCTCCGAT
>JBDSVQ010000063.1:0-19081 GCA_039927135.1 Fimbriimonadales bacterium
AAGCTTGTCCTTTGCCAACAGATTCACCCAGAGCTGAACCACATGGAACCGCCCGCCGCGCTGCGTGAACTGAGCCGAGTGCTTCTCCTCGTGCAGTACGCCGCTGCCTGCAGTCATCCACTGAACGTCGCCGGGGCCGATGCTTCCCGCATTGCCCGCGCTGTCGCGGTGCTCCAACTCGCCCTCAAAAACGATCGTAACCGTCTCGAAGCCCTTATGCGGATGCACGTCGACGCCGCGAGGCGTATCCGCAGGCTCGAAGTCAGCCGGACCGGCGTGATCGAAAAGCAAGAACGGGCTGATATCACGGCCGTAACGAGGCGAAAGGATCGACTTCACCGGGAAGCCGTCGCCCACCCAATGCCCCTCAGGAGCGGAATGCGTCGATAGAACGGAGCGCTGTGTCATTGTCTTCACTATACTTTATATAGCGTAGTCTTAGCCCAGTTCGTTCCACCTATCCGCCAGAAAGTCGGCTATCTCACCCAATGCCTGCTCATCCTGCGGCCCAAACGCACCCACCTCGTGGCCATCGGCGTCGATCTGCCCAAGAACGCGGCCATCCTGGTTGCGAATCAACACCACAATCTCGCTGCGTGTATCGATGCTGCAGGCAAGGTAGTTTTCCAGATCCAGAACGTCGTCGACCACCACGTTTCGGTTCTCTGCAACCGCCGTGCCGCAGACTCCCTTCCCAACAGGGATGTGCGTGTGTTCGGTAGCTTCACCCACGTACTCATCAAGCAAAAGCTCGTTGCCGTGCAGGGCATAAACTCCTGCCCAATCGTAGCCGGGCTCCTCGCAGAGCAGCTCCATAGTCCTGCGTCGCAAGGGCCTTCCAACCAAGCCCGACGCCTCCAATGCCTCCAGTATCCGAACCGTGTCCACCATAGGTCGCGAGGATACCGCCTGCCGTGCGCGTATACTTTGGCCTGTGGTCATAGCAGTTCCGAGGGAGGCGGGGGTCGATGAAAAGCGGGTAGCCCTGACCAATGATGGTGTCAAGGTGCTCGTCGGCGAAGGGTACGACATACTCGTGCGGAGCGAAGCCGGCTACGGCGCGGCGGTGGGAAACACGACTTATGAGCAGGCTGGTGCGAGGGTTGTTGCCGAGGCCGAGCCGCTGGTCGAGGTTGCGGACCTTACTCTGTGCGTCGAATTCGATCCGGCGGTCGTCGCGAAGCTAAAACGAGGCTCCGCACTCATGGGTTTCCTGAACCCACTCGGCAACCTCGAAGCCATGGGCGAACTGGCGGCAAAAGACATCTCCGCGTTCTCGATGGAACTGGTTCCGCGCATTTCGCGCGCCCAAGCGATGGACGCTCTTAGCTCGATGAGCACGGTCGCGGGCTATAAAAGCGTCGTCTTGGCGGCGGCGCAGATCCCCAAGTTTTTCCCGATGCTGATGACCGCGGCGGGAAGCATTCCTCCCGCTAGAGTCCTTATCATCGGCGCCGGCGTTGCGGGCTTGCAGGCAATCGCCACCGCTAGACGATTAGGGGCCGTTGTAGAGGCCTTTGACGTTCGACCATCAGTAAAAGAGCAAGTGGAGAGCCTCGGCGGGAAATTCGTGGATTGGGGTCTGTCGGCAGAAGAAGCGGAAGATTCCGGCGGATACGCAAAAGAAGTCGCCGGCGACACGCATTCGCGAGAGTTGAAGGTCATCGGCGAGCGCGTTCCGAAGTGCGACGTCGTGATCGCCACCGCTCTTATCCCCGGAAAAAGGGCGCCGATATTAATAACCGAGGAAATGGTTCGCGGAATGGTGCGTGGCAGCGTTATCGTCGACCTTGCTGCCGTCGGCGGAGGAAACTGCGAACTGACCAAACCCGGAGAAGTCATCGATTTTCACGGAGTCACCATCATCGGCTCGCTGGATCTGGCATCGAGCATGTCGGTGCACTCCAGTCGGATGTACTCCAAAAACATCACGGCGTTCGTCAAGTCCATGACAAAGGATGGCGTTTTGAATATCGATTTAGAGGATGAGGTTGTGGCTGGCTCCCTGGTGACGCACGGAGGAAGGATCGTGCACGCTCCGACGCGGATTGCGCTCGAACAAGGAGAGACATCATAGACGCCATCTCCATCGTAACCATTTTTGTGCTCGCGGTTTTTGTCGGTGTGGAAGTTATTTCAAAAGTCCCACCGACTTTACACACGCCTCTCATGTCCGCAACCAATGCGATCCACGGCGTGATCATTGTCGGCGCGCTCATCGTTCTTGCGAAGGCGCATGGGCCGATAGAAATAGCGATCGGCATCGGCGCGGTGATTTTCGCGATGCTCAACGTCGTCGGCGGGTTTGTTGTCACGGATCGTATGCTCGAAATGTTTTCTACTAAAAAGAGGCCGAAGAAATGATCGACGCTTGGCGCGGAGCGGTTTACGTAGGCACGGCGATTCTGTTTATCGTCGCCCTAAAGCTGATGAATTCTCCGAAAACGGCACGGCTGGGCAACTTGCTCGCCGCGCTCGGCATGACCGGAGCCGTCGGCGTGACCCTCGATTACGAGCTCATCGAGCCGGTAAATCTCATAGCAATCATTTTCGCGTGCGCGGTGGGTGCGATTGTCGGCTTCTTTATGGCGAAGCGCGTACAAATGACCGCGATGCCGCAAATGGTTGCGTTATTTAACGGCCTCGGTGGCGGCGCGGTTGCTTTGGTTGCTCTCATCGAGTTCATGCACGGCGGCGCAAATATGGGCGCGCTGATCACCACGGCGCTCAGCACAGTCGTCGGCGCAATTAGTTTTTCCGGAAGCATGATTGCGTTCGCGAAATTGCAGGAGCTTATGCCGGGCAAGCCGGTTGTATTCCCCGGCCTAAAGGTGTTGAACCTGCTCTTGCTGGGAGGAATGGCAGCGCTAACGGTTCTTGTGGTTGGCACTGAAATGATGCCGGCTTATCTGGCATTACTCGCGGTCTCCACGGTCGTCGGGATCATGTTTGTGCTGCCCATCGGCGGCGCGGATATGCCCGTCGTTATCTCTTTGCTCAACTCTTTGACCGGCGTCGCGGCGGGCTTGGCGGGGTTCATTCTCGCAAATACGGCGCTGCTGATCGGCGGCGGCTTGGTCGGCGCTAGTGGGCTTATTCTTACTTTGCAAATGTGCAAAGCGATGAACCGCTCGCTTGAAAACGTCGTTTTCGGAGCGCTTTCTGGCAAAGCGGGCGAAAGC
Organism: Fimbriimonadales bacterium; assembly: GCA_039927135.1. Lineage (GTDB taxonomy): Bacteria > Armatimonadota > Fimbriimonadia > Fimbriimonadales > ATM1 > JACDEQ01. Next base: position 3,183 of record JBDSVQ010000063.1, read on the forward strand.
GGAACTTCGATCTCAAGCGGCACTGGCGGCACTGTGCGCAGTTATTCACCCGAAGATGCCGCAATCGTTTTTGCCGGCGCGGATAGCGTCGCGATCGTGCCCGGATACGGCATGGCAGTCGCGCAGGCGCAACACGTCGTAAAAGAATTAGCCGACCGATTGCAAGCGATGGGAGTCGACGTTAAATACGCAATCCATCCGGTCGCCGGCCGCATGCCTGGGCACATGAACGTTTTGTTGGCTGAGGCAGACGTACCTTACGACCAGCTATATGATTTGGAGGATATCAACCCTCAGTTGCCGGAGACGGACGTTGCATTGATCATCGGCGCGAACGATGTAACGAACCCTGCGGCGCGGTATGACAAAGGCAGCCCGATCTACGGAATGCCGATACTGGACGTCGATAAAGCGAAGACGTGCATGGTTTGTAAGCGAAGCATGAACCCCGGCTATGCGGGCATCGATAACGAGCTTTACGGCTTGCCGAATACGGTTATGCTTTTTGGCGACGCAAAAGCTACCATTACAAAACTGATTCAAGCGCTCAACGACCTCTAATCGTTCTCGTCGCTTTCCACCGTGATCCATCCCTGTCGCCAGAAGTATGCAAACAGTAACATCGCGATAAGGATCATTACGGCCACGATCACAAAGTATCCGTAAGGGTGCCTGATCTCCGGCATATTATCGAAATTCATGCCGTAAATCCCCGTGATAAGTGTTAACGGCATGATGATTGTAGTAATCGCCGTGAGCCTTTTCATCACATCGTTGGTTCTGTTACTTATAGAAGATAGGTACACATCCATCAAATCCGAAGCAACTTCACGATACGTTTCCACCAAATCGATGATTCGAACCGTGTGATCGTACAAATCCCTAAAATAGGGCATCGTCTCCTCAGAAATGAGATTGGTTTCGTCGGATCGCATCAAAGAAACCAGCGCGTCTCTAAACGGCCAGATAGCCCTTCTAAGTACGATCAATTCGCGTTTAAGGCCATGCACGTACCTGACCGTGTTTCGATCGGGCTTTAGCAGCATTCGGTCCTCCGTTTCGTCCGTCAGCTCGCCGAATGATTCAAGCACGGGGAAATACTGGTCAATCACGGAATCCAAAATAGAGTATGCAAGAAAATCCGATCCGAACTCGGTGATCCTCGTTCTACGTTTCCGCAGAATGTCTCGCACGGCGGCCATTTGGTCGTCCATGCGATGGTGTACCGTCACCACGTAGTTCCTGCCAAGGAAAACGCTGAGCTGCTCCGCTACCAAATCTCTGCCGACCAATTGTGGGGCGTGCACGGCGATGTAATAGTAATCGTCGTAGTCCTCAACCTTGGCGCGTTGATTTCTGTTTACGGCGTCTTCCAGGGCGAGCGGATGGAATCCAAATTCACGGCCGAGTTCCTCGATGATCCCAATATCACCGACACCGTCAACATCCAGCCATAGGACTCTACAATCGGACAGCGCCGCCTTAGCCTCACTTACCGAAGCGACTGTTACCTCACGAATATCGCCGTCATAGGCGATGATCGACAATCGAGTGTCTCCCGTCACGCCTTCGGGAGCGACCAGGGTTGCCGGTGGCGACCCTGGTTTAACTGGAACATGCGTCGGTTTGCGTCTGCGTTTGTTCATCGAAGGCCCTTGAGCGCTTTTGCGAATAGCAGCGCCATCAATCCAACGGTAAAGACGATTCCGCCCCCAAGTAAGAACGTGCTAGGTAGACCAATTCTTTCTGCAAGCCAGCCGAATACCAAGGCACCCACAGGGTTCATCCCCGCCAACGACCAAACGTGAACGGAGATCACCCTGCCGCGCAATTCAGGAGGGCTGAAATACTGCAACGCGGTATTCGTTCCTACCATTTGGCCCACACCAAAGAATCCCATAAAGCCGAGGGCGATGCACGAGGTCGTCAACTCGCGCGTGAGCGAAACCATCATCAGCGATGCACCTAACCCCGTCATCGCGATAATCGGAATCCAGCCCTTGATGTTCCGAGAAGAAAGCGCCGCGATAGAAACCAGGCCGATAATCGCACCAACCCCCGTAGAAGTAAGCAAGTATCCGAAACCCTGCGCATTAACCCCCAGCACTTTCCCGGCAAACGCAGATAGGAGCGAAATATAAAACATCGCGCACGTCGCAGTCACGATCATCATAAGGACCAGGGTGCGAAAAGCAGGCATTCTGGCAACGTGGCGTATCCCCTCAAACAGCGTCTCCTTCAAACTCGCCGACCGATCCGACGTGCTCCGCAAATCCGCCCGAATCGCAAGCACCGCAAATATCAGCGCCGAAAAGCTGACACCGTTGATTAAATAGCACGCCGCCGGCCCATAAGTCCCCAGAATAAACCCGCCGATCGCAGGGCCCAAAATGCGCGCCGTATTAAACGTTCCCGCGCTAAGTGGCAGCGCCGAAGCCAAATCTTCGGAAGGAACGATGTTGCTGATCATCGATTGCCGAGTGGGAATCTCCACAACCGACGTGCATCCGTTGATGAAGGCAACGCCGGTAATCAGCCAAAACGTCGCAAATCCTTGCCAAACAGCAATTGCCAGAAAGAATGCCGACAACGCAAACAGCGACTGACAAACAATGAGGACGACGCGCTTATTGGCCCTATCTGCCAGCCAACCGCCGAACGGAGAAAGGAAAAACATCGGCATCGCGCCGACGAATGTCATCAAGCCGAGGGCTTGCGCACTACCGGTGAGATCGAAAACGAGCCACTGCTGGCCCGTGTTCTGGATCCAGCTGCCGATGAAAGAGAAAAAAGCCCCGAACCAGTAGAGCCTAAAGTCGCGGATTCGGAGCGTTCGGAACGTGTGCCCGATGCCCCGCCTAAGCCTAGAGGAACCCGCAGCATCAGACAAGCCACCCCGAGTATGGCACGGCGGGCGGTATTATTCACCCATGAGCTATTGGGTGAAGTTTTGCGTTGCGGCCGCCGCATTATTTGTAATGATCGGCTGCGGTGAACAGGGTACAACGGAGAGCAACAAGACGGTGCCGATAACTAAGGCGCCGGTGGAGCCTGTCGTGATTCAATTAGAGCTATATCCAAAGAAAGCGCCAAAGACCGTCGAGCGAATTGTCAAGTTCATCGAAGACGGCTACTACGAAAAGCAGCGGTTCCACCGCGTGGAATCGTGGGTGATCCAGTGGGGCAGCCCTGCCTCCAAGAGCGCCAATCTCCAGGATCCCTCGGTCGGCTCCGGAGGCTCCGGCATGCCGATTCTGCCCTTCGAGCCCAACGACCTAAAGATGGAGCCCGGCACGCTCGCCATGGCGAGCACCGGCGCCAAAGTCGGAGGCGACTCGCAGCTTTACATCCTAACGAGCGCGCTCGAGCAGGGGCAAGCCCAGTTCATGCAAGGCAACTACGCCGTGTTCGGCAAGGTGAGCTCCGGTATGGAAGCCGTCGACAGCGTTAAGGTTGGCGACTACGTTTCCATGAAGGTCACTGAGAAAACCCCTGATGTAGTGAAGGTAGAGCTCACGGTAACGCCGTTTTCGTAACGGGTACACTCGCGTTGCCCTTCGGGGCGAAACTCTCGGGCTTCGGCCCGAACCGCATGGAGGTGAACTGAAACTATGAAGAAGATTTTTGTGATGATGATGGCGGTCGCCGCGCTGGGCGCGGTCCTCGGGGGTTGTGCCGGTGAAGAGAACACCGACAACACTCCCGCTGAGCCCACTATGCCCGAAGGCGGAGGCCCCGGCAACACTTCTATGTAGTGCTGCTCGGTTCGCCTTGTAAGCGAACCGCCACGAACGCCCCGAGAGGCTTTGCCCTCGGGGCGTTGAGTTTAAGCCGTCACTTGCACGCCGCCGACCCGTCAAAATAGAGACTTCTATGTTGGTTCTTGCTCCCCTCGCCGCCGCCTCGCTTATGGGCGGATTCGGCCAGTTCGCGTTCGGCCATCGCCACACACTGCCTGCATTCGACCTCGACCCTACAGCGTTCACGGCTCGAACCGAGAACGCCCTAACGATCCGGCTTGGTCCCGAGCGAGCCGGAATCGTCACCGAGAAGCTCTCCCGTTTCGGCAAAACGATCGCCCTGCGCCCTGCCGGCAACGCCCCGGTTCGGATCGACTACGAGGCGACTTCGCTTGGTTTCTCGCTTCGATACGTCAACGGCATGGAGTGGTCCGCCGAGGGCGAGGCGCCGCCGTTCATAACGTGGTCGGAGGGAACCGTCGGCCCTGGTGTACCTGCGGCACCCGAGGGCTGGGCGTTGCTCACCTGGCGCAACCCGCGGCCGCCGCTGCTGCTCGTCTTCTCCAATCCCGTCAGCTTGCGGTCTGAAAAAACCGACACCGGCTTCAGCCTTTCCTCGCCGCGCTGGACCGGAACGGTGAGCGTTCGGCTCCCGTTCGGAAAACGGAGCGTGGCAACGGCTTCCGCCGCCGACTTCGGTGGCCTGCTCGCAGAGCTGCGCCCACTGCTTCCCTATATGGTCAAGCCCGCCCCGCTGGCAACCGGTGCCACCGTAACCCCTCACGCGGACGGCTACGAAGTTGCCGTCCGGTTCGATAGCCCCGGAGCCGCAGTGCCGCCGCCAGCCATCGAGAACCAAGCCGTGAAAGTTTTGTCGCCGATCGTCGAGAATGGCCCCGTCGGCATGCCGATCTGTGCGACCGACGAACTCCGATTCGTCGTCCGCGCGCCGGGAGCGCTGCCCACCGGAACACCGTTAACCTACCGGGCGGGCCGCGCGCCGGCAACTTCGCCGACGCCCCAGGACCGAGTGCTCTCGTACCTCGTCGGCAACTGCACCCAGGAGGAAACCCACGCGCTCGGCTTGCTTGAGCCGCTCTCTCCCAAGATCACCGAGCCGTTAACCAACACGCCGATTCCCCTGGCGCTCGATGGAAGCGGCACGGCAGCCGCGGCGTTGCGCGGGCTCGAGTTGCTCATGCAAGGCAAGTCCGCAGGCGCAATAGACGGGCTCTTCGCGACAATCGATTGGGTCACTTGGCTTCCTTCAGGGGGCGCGGAAGAGCAGGGAATTGCCGGCTCCGCGCTCGCAATCGCGGGCCCCTTCTGCGAACGCATCGACAACCGTGCGCTAGCAGCCATGGCAAACGCAGCGACCGCAACGCCCAACCCATGGCACGAAATGCAGAACGCGATTTACACGACGCCGAAGCCCGAGTGGTACGCGGCATTTTTGTCGCCGATTCGCATCCTCAGCCCAGGCGTCAACGCCATCGATGTGCCCGGCGGAATAAAAATTGGTGGCAGTCGCGAAACGATTGAGTCGTTTGAGATTTCTGTCCGCTCCGATACGCCTACCGAAATCGTTGCTACCGAAAACATTAAGCGCAACATGATTATCGGCACGGGAGCTGTGACCACGATTCGCGCTTGGCCCAACAAATTCGGCGAGTGGTCGCTTACATTTCGTCGATCAGCGGTGGGGAGTCCGATTCCGAAAGCGGTCCCAAGTCCGCGTTATAGTGTAATCCAACGTTAGTTTTTCTGCGCCGCGCCGCCGCCACGATCTGCCTTCCGCACTCCAACAGATTTGCAGTCTCCGCGCCACCCACATAAAACTCGTCGGACGGTTCTATTTCATCGATCATCTCTTTGATATCGTCCGCCGCAATTTCCAGTCCGCGGTTTTTGCGAACAATGCCAACATTGTCCCACATCGTTTTTCGCAACCGTCGCGCAATCCCATCGGCCTGCATTCGGCCCACGATGGGTATCTCAGATTTCTTCGGCTCTCCCTCACGAACCGTTTGCATATTCTCAAGAGCATGATCCGACGCGCTCCAAGCAAAAACAACCGCTTCCAAAAGGCTGTTACTCGCCAAACGGTTCGCGCCATGAACGCCCGTACAAGCCACTTCTCCAGCAGCATAAAGGCCTTTAACATTGGTTTGGCCCGCTAAGTCCGTCTTCACGCCACCGCACTGATAATGCGCGGCAGGGACAACCGGTATCGGCTCGCGCGTAATATCAATTCCCAGTGAAAGCAGCGTCTCAGAAATAAATGGAAACTCGTGCGCAATTTTCTCCGGCGCGAGGTGTGTCATGTCCAAATGCACAAACGGCACCCCCGATTTCTGGGTCTCCGAATGCGTCGCGCGGGCGACAATATCGCGAGGCGCCAGCTCGCCGCGCGCATCGTAATCGAACATAAACCGTCGCCCCTGCAGATTGCGCAAAATCGCACCCTCTCCCCTGGCAGCCTCCGTTATCAAAAACCCGCGCTTCTCGCGATGGTAAAGCGTCGTCGGATGGAATTGGATAAATTCCATATTCTCCAAAGCCGCGCCGATCCCGGATGCCAAACCGATACCGTCACCGGTCGCAATCTCCGGGTTCGTGGTAAATCGATAAACCCGGCAACAACTCCCCGTCGCCAAGCAAGTTGCGCTCGCATTAATCAACGCCGAAGGTGAGCCCTTGATATGCACCAACGCCCCCGTACACCCGCCATCATCGGCCAGCAACGCCTCCGCAAACCCATATTCGATCACGCGAATATTCGGCTCGCTCCGCACCGCCACCGTCAGCGCCCTCTCTATTTCCCAACCCGTTTGATCAGCCCTCCGCAAAATCCTATTCCGACTGTGCCCGCCTTCCAATCCCAGGCTCAAAACGTCCAGGTCCGTCTTATCGAACTGCGCGCCGATATCGATCAGCCAGCGCACGCGCTCTTCGGCGTTGTGCACCAAAAATTCCACCGCGCGAACGTCGCAGAGCCCCGCGCCGGCTGTCAGCGTGTCCTGCACATGCAACGCCAGCGAGTCGCCTTCGCCGATTGCCGCCGCGATCCCGCCTTGCGCGTAGCTCGTATTCGCGTCCGCAAGCTCGGCTTTCGTCACCACAATCACGCTGCCATGCGGCGCGCACCGAAGCGCAAATGTCAGGCCCGCGATGCCGCTGCCGACGACCAAGAAATCGCACTCGAGCCGCTCGATCACTTGTCCTCGCTGTAGTGCGCGAGCACGGCGAATTCCTGAGTAAAAGAGACGTTTCGCACGAGGCAGTTTGACGGCGTCTTTATGTGCGCCGGAGCGAAGTTCAAAATCCACCGCGCACCACCCGCGATCGCAGCATCCGCGGCGCCCTGCGCTGCAGAAGCCGGCACCGCCAAAGCGATGATCCGCGCCCCGAGAGACGGCAGGACCGAAGCCAGCGACCGCACGTCCCGAACGAGATGCCCGCTTAGCGTCTTGCCGACTTTGCGCGCGTCCGAATCAAAAAGCGCCACAACCTCAAAACTATAACTCGCCAGCCCCGGATAAGCAGCAAGCGCCTGCCCCAGCCGCCCCGCGCCGATGATCGCCACCTTTTGCACGCGGTCAAGCTTGAGAATCTTTTCGATGTGCTGCCGAAGCGGCGTAACCTCGTAGCCCACGCCCGGCTTGCCCAATTCGCCAAACCGCGAAAGGTCCTTCCTAATCTGCGTCGCCGCGATGCCGCAAAGCGCCTCGATCTTGGCGCTGTTCAGGGTCTCGATGCCCGTTTCCTCGGCTTCCTTTAGCACGCTGTAATAGGTTGCAAGTCGCGCTAAAGTAGGCACAGGTACTTTCTGGCTGCCGTTCATTGGAGGGAGCCGCATATTACCGCCTCGCGGGTACAATCCCTGCTCCCGTGGGCGGTTAGCTCAGCTGGCAGAGCACTACAATGACACTGTAGGGGTCACTGGTTCAAGTCCAGTACCGCCCACCACCTCATTTGAGCTCAATTTCAAGGTTTCTGTTCGCAACACGTATATCAGGTTCCTAAAAATGGTTCCTAAACTGCCCACAAGCCGCAGGTGCTCAATTCGTAGGTTGGTGCAGATGTCAGAAGCCCGTGGAGTACCCGGCCGTCAACCGGAACGCACTTTTGGTCCCCCCGCGGGTAGAAAAGAGCTCGGACTCAATTCCCATATCAAACACGGTGCGCGGACTTAATTGCCTGCGCAGTCCGATGCCGACCGTGCCCGTATATCCCTCGCTCCGGATTCGGCTTTCTTCGACCGCAAACTCCGCGACCATCGTCTGGTCGAACCTTCGGGGATATCCAAGCGGGTTCGTGTACCCCAGAATCGCGCCGAAGGCAACTGTTCGCTCGTCATCTCTTGGACTCGAAACGACGTTGGCATCAACGTTCAAGTGGATTCGGTCGTACTGCCCAAGGGCCCTCGTTGCAATGGCTCGGAACTTGGCATCGACTCCTTCCGAATCTCTACCCGTTGGCAAGCCAAGCTCGATTCGATACGCGAGGGCGGGTGAGTTTCCGATTTCGCGTCTTAACGAGTTGAAGTAAGCAATTTCGACATTCCCCGGGTCGAATCGCCGGTCGGATCCAATGTAGCTCGGGTCGAACGTTATTCCGACGTCTTGATTCTTTGCAAAGCCGATTTTATACTCGGCTCGAAACCCGTAGTTTGGGGCGGATCGTCGAAAGGTGTCGATTGATATGCCGAATTCTAGCGCGCGTTCGCGAAACGCTATGCTATAGGCATCGTCAAATCGCAAGGGCCTGCCTGAGTCAATGTTGTTATGATCGCTTTGAGCTAGCGCGCTACCCATCAACGTTCCACCAAGCCAAGCCGCAGAGACGACCCTCCTCATGGTTTGCCACCGGACTTCGTTACCGGGGGCGTTCCGCCGCCACCCTTATAAGGATTCGGTTTATCGGGTCTGGAGAAGGTGTCCGGAGTTCCATGGTTAATCGCTGCCCACTCGACGAGCGTCATTGGCTTGTCATCCTTGTACTCGGGATTAGCGGCTACGTACGTGTCGAACGCGGCTCGACTCGTAAAAGCCCGCGACCAAGCCGAACATTCTGGATGTTCCGCGAATTTCTCAAGGAATACGACATCCTTGATATTCGTTGTCCAGTTGCCTTCCTCATCAGAAATTAGGACGAGCAGGCGATTTGGATCCTCTGTGGCAGCACGGATAATAGCGCGGCCGGGAGTTTCGCTAGACATGTCCCGCGCACACATAAGGCAGCGCACTGTCATCGTCCAGCCGTCGGCAAAAACCGTCGCGCCCCATGGCTGCCCCTCTGGCAAGGCAATTGAGCAGTGGGCGCATTCGCCCATGTTCATCCAACCCATGCCGGACATCCACATCTCGTCGCCTTCGCTGCCCTTCATCATCCCCATTCCCGGCTGGCTTGGCGGGAAGCGATGGTCGTGCATGGTTAGCGCCTCGCCGTCCCCCGCCTTTTCTTTGGAATGGGTGGAAGCGAGAACACGGTAGATCGCGATCTTGGTCTGCTCCTGCTTCTGGGCTTCATTTAAGTTAGTTTGGGAGAAGATGTCGTTCACGTTGTCGTGCAGCATATGAAGATTGTCGAAAGCATTTGCAATAAACGGGAAGCGCTTGGCGAACCTCGGGCTCATTTCGGCCGTCATTGGCATAAAGTCCCGGTCGGTTTTGTAAAGCTCAACGTCGTGATATCGCTTGCCGATCAGCTCGTATTGAGCGGCCTGATCTTGCACAGGGACGCGATAGAGCATGTCGTAGTTCACGGTCTGCAGCCAGTGGTATCCCCAAAACAGCCCGTTCACTTTCGGATAGTCGGTACGGAATTTCATACTGTAAGGGAAGCTATCGAGATACTCCATGTTCATCGGGAGGCCAGTGATCGCATAAGGCTCGGCTTGATACAATGCCCACAGTCTCTCGATTTCCGCTTCCTTTTGTGCATCGGTCCAGCCTTGATGCATGAAAACATCGATTGTCTGGAAGTGGAGAAGATGTGCCCAGTCGAATACCTTTTCCAGATAACCATATTTGCGCATGAAGGTAGGCGAGATCGCTCCCTCGTCTACAGGAAGGCTCGGCTGGTGTTTAAGGACCCAATTAATCGTATCGAATGTCTTCGTTTCAAGGGTTGGTGCCTCTCCGCGCACCAAAGCCTCATAAGCCATCGCGTGGCCAACACCGGTCGCAAACATGTCCTTAGCGAAAAAGGGGATTCGATTGATGGCCCAGTTGTAGGGCGCCGCTTTGTAAAAAAGGTGATCTAAGCCGGGCGAATCTATCCAGCCGGGCATATCTCTTGGCATTGTTGGCAACTCGGCCTGCTTCTTAAGATTCGGCATCTCCATCTCCGGCATGTCTTGGGATATTGCGAAAGTAGCAAGGAGAGATGCGAGCACGAGTAAGAATGTGCTTTTCATGGGTATTACTCCGTTCGATTCGGTTTATTCTGGGTCGGTTTTTGTCCAGGGCGAACAAGTCACCCTGGACAAGTGGATGTCCTTTATTTCGCGGGCTTGTTGACCGCCTCAATGAATTTTTCAAGAGTTAAGGCCTTGGCGTCGGCAACCTTATGCGCCGCCACGTACTTGTCTAGTGCCGTTTTCGACGTGAAGGCGCGGGAAAGCGCGGCACAATCGGCATGCTTTGTGAACACGTTCAGGAACACTGTCCCTTCGGGCGCCGTCCACTTGCCGCCGGTGCGCTTCAGAATGATCGGCTCGCCTATCTTTTCGCTTGGCGCGTAGACTATCAGATCGCCGCTGTATTTCTTCTGGTCCTTGATTATGCAGTAGACGCAGCGATATTCGATCCGCTTGTTCCCCACCTTGAGCACGACCTCGTTGTCCATTTCCTTGGTGTTTTGAACAACTTTCATTTTGCAGTAGGGACATGGCGTTTCGTGTGCCATGGCCATAGGGGCGATACCCAGCGTGCCGACAATGGCAAGGAGGGCAAGAGATTTCGAGATTGTGTTAATGATTTTCATTTTCTTATTTCCTTATGGTCACTTGACGACGACCTTGCCGTCGTACATGCCCATGCCGCAGGTGAATGGAATTTCACCCGCTTGGTCTGGAGTGAAGGCGAATGTCACGGATTTGCCGGACTCGACCTCCTTGGTTTGGTTGAGGGACTTGAAGACGACCGTGCCTCCGCAGCCAAGTTCTTGGCCGCCGCTGAAGGTCAGTTCGACGGGCTTGCCGCGCTCGACCGTGACGACGCTCGGTGTGTATTTACCGCCGTCGATAGTGATCGTGGCTCTCTGCACCCCATCTGCAGTTGTGTTTGGCTTCGATGTCGGATTCTCAGTCCGGGGGGGAGTCTGGGCCTCCTGTGAGCAACCGGCAACGGCCCAACCAAGGACAGCAGCAATAACGATTATGCCTAGGAGCTTTGCGGTCATCACTTCACCTCGATGGCAAAGCCGAGCGTTCGTACAGACCCACGCCAATCAAACTGAGCATAGACTTTGTAGAGTCCAGGCTTGGGGAATCGACCAGTGAAGTGGACCATGCCCTGCTTCACTTGGGCTTCGTTCTCTTTTGTCTCGGCGGGGTGGCTGTGCACGACGGTCTGACCGTCCTGGTGGAATATCATCATGTGTCCTGCTGCGCCTAGCCACTTGACGGTATCGCCTGCGGGCTGTCCGGTTTTTTCGTCGGTCAACTTGACCATGAGCGTCGTCGTGCGACCAACCTGAATGTCTCTTGTATTGAGTTCGCCTTTAAGTCCACCGTCTACAGCGACCCGTGACAGGGTGAGATTTGTGTTCCAACTCGGTTTGTCTCCGTGAACCGTCACCTTTGTGATCAGGACGCGGGAACCCTTTCCTGCCGGCGCGACATCACCGTAAATCCAGTATTCGCCTCCGGCGGGAAACGTGATCGGAATCGACCACGTGCCGTCCTTGGCCATCTTCGGGTGCTCGTGAAGGAACCAATTGAGATCCTTGCTGGCGAGCAAAAGGTGGAATTGCTTTTCATGAGCGACGTCGAAGGCGCTCTGAACCTTTCCGGTCTTCGTGTCGACGACTTGCAACTTCAGGATGCTCGGTTGACCCGCGACAGCGTGCGCTGGCCAGTCGACCACTTTGAGTTGGTACGGCTGCGGTTTGGCGGAATTGGCCGGGCGTTCGTCTTTCACGTCCACTAAGAACGCGATCTCATGCTTACCTTGCCCCGGAATGTTCAGCGTCAGAGCGATCTTGTAGTCGCCTCCGTGGGGGAAGTAGAGAACAACGCCATAGTCGCCGGGCACTCCCTCGCGATGCACTTCAGGCTTGGCTTCCGGCATTCCAGCCATGCTCGGCATGGTCATGACGGCGGTTGCTTCGATTGCCCCAACGCCCTTGAACCCTTCTTCGACCGGGTCCTTGGCGTTCGTGTCGACAACGCGAAACTCCACGTCGACTTCTTCTTGAGCGAATAGCCCTTCCTCAGGAACACGAAGTAAAGCCTCAAACTTGCCGAACTTCACCTTGGTCACGACCTGGGCTTGCGCGCCCGGCGATTGGTGTGACGCTTCATGCTTTAGAGGCCTAGCCTCTTGAATGTTCTTCTCGATGCCCGCAAAGAGATACTTCTTGGGATCCTTTTCAAATGGGCCACCGCAACCCGCGCAGCACATGTACCATCGAACACCGTCGTAGTCGACGTAATCGCTCGCCTTGGAATAGGATGGAACGGCTTCTTTGCCCACTGGGCAGTAAAGAGCCTCCTTCGCCGGGACCGTTGCGAACTTCTTCGGATTGGCAAGGAACGTCGCCTTGTTTTCTTCGGATTGGAACGGATAGCGGATGGACTCGAAATCTGTGGTGGTCTTGGCTTTAGCGAGGTCAACTCGCAAGCGACTCACCGGATCGAAGAGGAACACTCCGACCGTGTTCTTAACTAAACGTTGGGATTTCAGGAAGTCATCTGGCGACTTGGCGAAGTTGGAGTCGCAGCCTGCGCAGCAGAACTGGTAGCGGGCGCCATTGTATTCGACGACCGGAGAGGATGGGGCAACGGCGCTGCCCATTACCGGACATTTGAGTTCCGGGGTTTGGCCGAGCGCCATCGCCGTGAAAGCGATGAGAGTTAGTATCATGTTTTTCCTTGCTTTGGGTGGGACTTGCGTCAACGACGAGAGCCCGCTCGACTAGCAGTCGGGCAGGGGGTTACGCAAGGTGCACAGGAGGAGCGCGGCCAGAGGAGGCATGGTTAGGCCGAGAAGCCGGAGGTCCAGAATCACTGCCGAAGATTCCTGGTTTGGACTCTGATTCGACAAAGGTTGGAACGAGTTGAACATCGCGGGCCACGTCGGCAGCCAAATTGTGGAGCGACCACGAAGCGGCAGTCGCGACAATATCCAGCTGGGGAGCAGTCGGCACGGAACTGATGCTGCACTTGCAACCGCCCGCAGGTTCTTCGCGGAGCTCGCTGGCCGGTTTGGAATGTCTAGCCTTGGCGGAATCACACTCCTTTTCGCAGACTGGATCGGCCTTGGTGTGCGCCTGTTCGGCAGCGCAGCAAGCCATCGTGCAGTTCGTGACCAACAGCGAAGCGATCGCGCCGCTGGGGACAAAGCCCATCATAAGCGCGAAGAGAGCAACCATATTTGGCCAGAAGCCGCTCTTTCGCATCAGTACCTATTATAACCGGGGACGGCACGGTAACCGTTCCAACGGTTTAGTGGCTCGCGTCGGCGTGCTTACGAAGCTCAACCTGCTCCGCCTTCTGCATGTCGATCATCTTCTGGGCCATTGCCTTCAGCTCAGCGTTCTTGCCGTGCTTCACCTCTAGTTCCGCCATGTCGATAGCGCCTTGGTGGTGGATGAGCATCATGGCGGCGAAGTCTTTGTCGGTGTCGCCAGTCATCTTCGCCCTTGCCATCGCGTCGTTCATGGCCACCATGGTCATATGCATCTCTGCGGACGGAGAATCGGCGGGCGCGCTCATATCGGTCATACCACCTTCTTTCTCCGTTGCCATGTCGGCGTTGTTTTCCGGGTTTGAGCAGCCGCCGAGGACCACGGCGAGCAACGCTGCAAACGCGAACCAGTTTGTACGCTTCATTGCCCTTTCTACTCTCTTCAGCATTATCTTGAACCCCGACATGTTCTTTGGCGTCAAAATGGCAAGAGGGTTCAACATGCTCAAAAAACTTTGTTTCCTTTCGGTCCTTTGCTTTGCCGCCCTTGCGGCTGCTAGCCATATTCTCGCCATCGGATCTCACGGGAGCGGGACTGCCACTACCCAAGACGGGCGCAACGGTTCGTTCCACTTCTCCGTCGTCAAGCGCACCGCTAAGGGTCACCACCCGACATTCGAGGGCTCGCTTCGCTTCGAGCAGCACCACAACAATCACGGGCCATGGATACTCGTCGAGATGGGGCGTCCGTCCGTCGTTAGCGGCGGCAAAGGTGGCGTTTGCGAGTTCGCCGGCACCGGCTCCCTAACTAGAGTGGTCGAGGGCCACCAGCAAACGGTACACGGGACTGTCACCGCCAGAGTGGTCGACCGGCGCAACCCACATCACACGCCCCACAACCCCGCAGATTTGATCCGTGTCAGTTTCGTGGACAAGCACAACCAGACATTCACGTTCGACGGCACCGTCCACAGCGGCGACCTCGCGGTTTTTTCCCGCCAGGAACACTAAGCGCGGACCGCTTAGTCAAACGGTTCCCTTCCGCCGGGAGCCAAAGAGTGATCGACAAGGCTCGGGCGCAAACCACTGAGTCTCCATGTCCACTTGCCTTCCGGTCGGCTCAAATAATGAACGCTCTCTCGGCTCGCTTGAGGAGCACGGCGTTAAGAGCGACGAAAACGGACGAGAGGGACATCAAGAGGGCACTCACTTCAGGGCGCAGATACCAGCCCATGCTCGTGTAGAACACGCCGGCGGCGATCGGGATGGCCGCCAGATTGTAAACGCTCGCCCAGGCAAGGTTCTGCTTCATCTTCACGACCGTCGCTTTGCTGAGGATGATCGCGTTCACGGCGTCGAGCGGGTCGGAGCGCATGAGAACGATGTCGGCGGCCTCGATGGCAACGTCGGTGCCCGCCCCTATTGCAATGCCTATGTCGGCCTGCGCCAGGGCGGGGGCGTCGTTGATCCCGTCGCCCACCATCGCCACAAACTTTCCTTCGCGCTGAAGCTTCTTCACGTACTCGGATTTCTCGGCCGGCAGCACCTCCGAGAACACGCGCTCGATGCCGACCTCATGCCCGACCGCCTCGCCGGTTGCCTTGTTGTCACCGGTCATGAGCATCACCTCGACGCCCTTCCTCTTCATCTCGTCGACGAAGCGTTTTGCCGTGGGCTTGACGGGATCAGCGGCTGCGATGATCCCTGCGAATTTGCCCGCGATCGCCACGTACATTAGCGTCCTTGCCTTGTCGACGAGCTCCGCCTCCACGTCCTCCACGCCGCTCATATCAGCCTTTCGTTCTTCGAGGAGCTTCCTTCTGCCCACCAGGATGTGCTGACCTTCGACCACGACAGCCAGGCCAAGGCCGGTCACATTTTCGAACTTCTCGACCTTTGGCAGATCGAGGTTCCTCTCCTTAGCCGCCTCGATGATGGATGAGGCGAGTGGGTGGCTGGAGTTGGTCTCGGCGGCTGCTGCCAGCCTGACGAGGGTCGCTTCGTCCGTGCTTGGCGCGGTCCTCACATCGGTGACGCGGGGCCTGCCTTCGGTCAGGGTGCCGGTCTTGTCGACCACGACGGCGTTCACCTTCGCGGTTTGTTCGAGGGTCACCGCGTCCTTGATCAGAACGTTGTGCTTTGCTCCCAAGCCGATACCGACGGCAACTGCGGTCGGCGTTGCGAGCCCCAGGGCGTCCGGGCAAGCGATCACGACCGCCGAGATTGCGAAGGTTAGCGCAGTCGCGAAAGGAACGTTCGTGCCGAATTGCCAGGCCAGAAAGGTGATGATCCCGGCGCCGGCAGCGACAACGACAAGATAGGCGGCGGCGCGATCGGCGATGCGCTGGCCGGGCGCCTTGGAGTTCTGGGCGGTTTCGACGAGCTTGGTGATCTGCGCGAGCACCGTGTTGTTGCCCACTTTTGTGGCCCTGAATGTCAGGGCGCCGGTGGTGTTCACCGAGCCACCGACGACCTCTTCTCCGATGTTCTTTTCGACGGGAAGGCTTTCGCCCGTCACCAGGGC